>DATKFA010000312.1:0-8238 GCA_035511715.1 Candidatus Acidiferrum sp.
AGGTCGCGACGTTCGGGTACTGGGTGGAGCAGTTGATAGCCGAGAGCACGGGCAAGGAAGGCAAGGGCATCGTGCCGATCGAAGGCGAGCCGGTGGGCAAGCCCGCGGTCTACGGCGACGACCGGCTGTTCGTCTACATCCGCATGGCGGCCGATCCCCCGAACCGCGCGGTGCAGGCCCTGGAGCGCGCAGGCCAGCCCGTGGTGACGCTGACGCTGCGCGACAAGCTCGACCTCGGCGGCGAGTTCTTCCGCTGGGAGGTCGCCGTCGCGATCGCGGGATCGATCCTGGGAATCGACGCCTTCGACCAGCCGAACGTGCAGGAGTCGAAGGACAACACGAAGAAGGTGCTGGCGACGTTCAAGTCGCGCGGCAAGCTGCCACCGGCCGAATCTGTGCTCGCGGCGAAAGCGAAGGCGCCGATCGCCTCCCTGCTGAAGAAGGCGAAGAAAGGCGCGTACTTCGCGATCATGGCCTACACCGCGCGCACCCCCGGGTCGGAGGCGGCGATCGCGGCGATTCGCACCGCCGTGCGCAACAGGACGAAGATCGCGACCACCGCGGGGTACGGCCCCCGCTTTCTGCATTCGACCGGGCAGCTGCACAAGGGCGGTCCGAAGACCGGGCTGTTCCTGCAGATCGTGCAGGACGACACGAAGGACGTGCCGATCCCGGGCCAGCCCTACACGTTCTCGGTGCTCAAGCAGGCGCAGGCGATCGGCGACCTGCAGTCGCTCACATCGCGGCGCCTCCCGGTGGTCCGCGTGACGCTCGGATCGCAGCCCGCGAGCGGGTGGCGAGAGCTGGCGGCCGCGGTGAGGGCGGCGGTCAGGTAGATGGAGATCGGGTTCGTCGGGCTGGGCCGCATGGGCGGCAACATGTCGCTGCGCCTGCTGAAGAAGGGCCACCGCGTGATCGGCTTCGACCTCGCTCCGGCCGCCGTCCAGTCCTACGCCTCGCAGGGCACCGTGCCCGCGGAGGACTGGAAGGATTTCGTGAAGCAGTTCAAGGACCGGCCGCGGGTGATGTGGATCATGGTCCCCGCAGGCGATCCGACCACCCAGGCGATCAACACCCTGATCGGGCTCGGCGATCCGGGCGACATCGTCATCGACGGTGGCAACACCAACTGGAAGGTTGCGCTCGACGACGCCGCGCGGATCAAAGCGAAGGGCATGCACTACGTCGACGCCGGAGTCTCCGGAGGCATCTGGGGGCTCGAGTACGGCTACAGCCTGATGGTGGGCGCCGAGCCGGACGTCTACCAGCGCATCGTCCCGATCCTGCGCGACCTTGCGCCTGAAGGCGGCGGCCTTGTGCACACCGGGCCGGAGGGCTCAGGCCACTTCGTGAAGATGGTCCACAACGGGGTCGAGTACGGCCTGATGCAGGCCTACGCCGAGGGCTTCCAGGTCATGAAGTCATCGAAGTCCTTCCCGGGCATGGACATGCACGCGATCGCCGAGGCGTGGCGCGAGGGAAGCGTGGTCCGCTCGTGGCTGCTCGACCTGATCGCCCGTGGCCTGGACCAGGACCCGGAGCTGAGCGACATCAAGGGATACGTGGAAGACACCGGCGAGGGGCGCTGGACGGTGGAGGCAGCGATCGACGAGGCGGTGCCGACCCCGGTCATCGCCGAGTCACTGTTCGCGCGGTTCCGGAGCCGCATGGAAAACACGTTCGGCGATCGAATGCTCGCGATGATGCGGCAGCAGTTCGGCGGCCACTCGGTCGTGAAGGATGCTGCGCACGAAAAGTGAAGGTCCAGGAGACCGCACCCAATCCGCTAGCCCAGGGCCTGCACGATTACCGGATCGCCGACCCGGCGGTCATGGTGATCTTCGGCGCCACAGGTGACCTGAGCGGGCGCAAGCTTCTGCCGGCGCTGTACAACCTGGCCAAGCAGCGCTCTCTGCCTGCGGGTTTTGCGGTGATCGGCGCGGCGATGTCCGAGATGAACGACGAGTCCTTTCGCAAGCTCGCGTCCCAGAAGATCCACCAGTTCTCTCGCACCCAGCCGATCGACGACCGGGTGCTGGACGCGCTCCTCTCGCAGCTTTTCTACGTCACGGTCGATTTCAGCAAGCTCGACGACTTTCGCAGCCTGGGTAAGAAGCTGCAGGAGCTCGACGCGGCGAACCACATCCCGGGCAACCGGATCTTCTACTGCGCCACGCCGCCGCAGACGTACCAGACGATCGCGCTGCAGCTGCAGGGGGCGAACCTCAACGCCGGCGACGGATTTCACCGCATCGTCGTCGAGAAGCCTTTCGGCACGGATCTGCAGTCCGCGCGCGAGCTGACCCAAACGCTGCAAAAGGTCTTCTCCGAGGACTCGGTCTTCCGCATCGACCACTACCTCGGCAAGGAGACGGTGCAGAACATCCTCGCCTTCCGCTTCGCCAACTCGATCTTCGAGCCGCTGTGGAACACCAACCTGATCGACTCGGTTCAGATCACGGTCGCGGAGGAGCTCGGAATCGAGAACCGCGGCGCGTACTACGACCACGCCGGGGCGATGCGCGACATCATCCAGAACCACGGGCTGCAGCTCGTCGCGTTGACCGCGATGGAGCCGCCGCTCACCTTCGACGCCAACGCGGTGCGCGACGAGAAGGTGAAGGTGCTGCGCTCGATCCGGCCGCTGATCGGCGAGGACATCGATCAGTCGACGGTGCGTGGCCAGTACACGAAGGGATGGGTGCTGGGCGAGGAGGTCCCGGCGTATCGCGAGGAGCCGAACGTCGCGCCCGATTCGCAGACCGAGACGTTCGCGGCCCTCCGGCTGTTCGTCGACAACTGGCGCTGGGCGGGAGTGCCTTTCTACATCCGCGCGGGCAAGCGGCTGCCGAAGCGGGTCACCGAGATCCGGGTCCAGTTCAAGCGGCCGCCGCATCTCACCTTCGGCCGTGAGGCGATGAAGGAGGTCGACCCCAACGCGATCACGCTCCGCATCCAGCCGGAAGAGGGCATCTCCCTGAAGTTCGGCGCGAAGGTGCCTTCGGCGGGCTTGCGCATCCGCAGCGTGACGATGGATTTCGAGTACATCACCTCGTTCCTGGTCGAGGCGCCGGAGGCTTATGAGCGCCTGCTGCTCGACTGCATGATCGGCGACCCCACGCTGTTCACCCGCGCGGACGAGGTGGAGGCGGCGTGGTCGCTGGTCGACCCGATCGAAAGCTCGTGGCGCAACGGCCGGCCGCCGCTCGAGCTCTACCCCGCCGGGACTTGGGGGCCTGACGCTGCCGCCAAGCTCCTGCAGGGCGACGGGCGGGAGTGGCACCGGCCGTGAGCGCGGTGCACGAGCCGACCACCCTCTGGCACGCGGAGAACGTGAGCATCGGCGACGTGCTTGCCGCGCTCGACGATATTCGCAAGCGCTTCGCGCATCAGGAGGCGGAGGACGGCGAGCACCCGCATCCCAGGAACTGCGTCATGACGCTTATCAGCGTCGCGCCCACCGAGGCGCACGAGCAGACCGCGCGGCACACGACACAGATGATCGGAACGGAGCACCCGTCGCAGGCGATCGTGATCCGGGAACAGCAGCCCGCGGAGGGTCGCCACCTCGACGCGTGGATCACCACCGATCCGGATCGGCCTAAGGCCGCGTGCGGCTACGAGTGCGAGTTCATCACCTTGCACGTATACGGCGAGGCGGTCGAGCACCTCGCGCCCCTGCTCGACCCCCTGCTCGTGAGCGGCGTCCCGACGTACCTGTGGTGGTTGGGCACCCCGCCGTTCGGCAGGCCCGAGATCCTCGACGCTCTCCACGTCTGCGACGGCCTCGTCGTCGATTCCGCGCAGTTTCGCGACCCGTACCACTCCTTCCACCGGATGTCGGACATGCTCAAGCTCACTCATCACCGCATGGGGCTGGCCGACCTGCAGTGGTCGCGCCTGCGGCCCTGGCGCGAGATGATCGCCCAGTTCTTCGCTCCGTCGGATCGCCGCGCTTTTCTGTCCGGCATCTCCGAAGTCGGGGTGGACTACGCGGGCGAAGGACGCGGGAATCGAATCGTCGCTTCCCTCTTGACAGGGTGGATGGCGTCGGCGCTGGGTTGGAAGCTGCGGCGGGCGACGGGAGGCGCGGGCGGGGTGGTCGTCGCCGTGTACACGGCCGGCGACCGCTCGGTCGAGGTGGAGTTTCGATCTGTGCCGAAAGAAGGACTCGTCCAGGGTGAGCTGAGCGCGGTCCGCATCGCGGGCGTTTCGCACGGAACCACGTATCGGCTGGCGATCCACCACAACCCTGAGCGAGCGCGAGGTGCGGAGTTTGATTTTCCCGAGAGGCGGCGTCTCGACACCGGGCGCGTGCTGCTGACCATGATCGAGATCGGTGAGGGCGACCCGCTGCGCCACGTCCAGCAGCTCGAGGGCCAGGACGAGGTCTCCCTGCTTCTCGACCTGCTGTCGACCGGAACCCATGACGAGGTTTTCAACCGGTCGCTGGCGGCGGCCGAAGAGCTGATGGAAAAGTTCTAAGACATTGGCCGAGTTCGTCGTTCTGGCGACGGCGGAAGAGGTGGCGGAGTCGGCGGCCGCCGAGATCGCCGAAGCGCTTTCCGGCGGCGGCTCGCTGGTCCTGACGGGTGGGACGTCGCCTCGACGGTGCTACGAGCTGCTCTCGGAGCTTGGCGTGCCATGGGGTCGGGTGGAGGTCCTTTTCGGTGACGAGCGGTGCGTGCCGCCCCTCGATCCGGAGAGCAACTATCGATTGGCCAAGGAATCGCTGCTGGACCGGGTGAACCCCGCAACCGTGTATCGGATCCCGGGTGAGCTTGGCCCCGACGCGGGTGCCGACGCCTACGCGGAGGTTGTGGCTCAGGTCGCGCCGTTCGACTTCGTGCTGCTGGGGGTGGGGGAGGACGGACATGTCAACTCGCTCTTCCCGGGGCATCGCGCTCTGCGGGCTACGGGGCTGACCGTGGGCATCCACGACTCGCCCAAGCCGCCGCCGCAGCGGGTGACGATGACGTTCGAGGCGATCCGCGACGCGGGGCGGGTGCTCATCATCGCGACCGGTGCGGGCAAGGCCGCGGCCGTGGCAGCCGCACGGCGCGGCGAGACTCCATCCGGGATGATTACCGGCGCACGATGGCTCATCGATCGCGCGGCCAACGGCGGGTAGAGGTAGTCCCGTCGATTCTGTCGGCCGACCTCGGCCGGCTCGCGGATCAGGTGCGCGAGGCGGAGGAGGCGGGAGCGGACCGCATGCAGGTCGACGTCATGGACGGGCATTTCGTGCCCAACCTGACCTTCGGCCCAGCGGTGGTCGCCGCGGTGCGCGCGGCTACCTCGCTGCCGATCGAGGCGCACCTGATGATCGAGCGACCGGAGCTGTTCATAGAAGCGTTCGCCAGGTCGGGGGCCTCCTTGATCGAAGTGCAGGTGGAGGCGACCTCATCGCTTTACCGGACGGTGACGACAATCCATGAGCTGGGTGCTCGGGCCGGTGTGGCGATCAACCCGGCGACCTCGGTCGAAGACCTGCGCGAGATCCTGCCTTACGTGGAGCTGGTCAACGTGATGACGGTGGAGCCAGGATTCGGCGGGCAGAAGTTCATCCCTGGGTCGCCCGAGAAGATCCGCCGGCTTCGCGCGTTGTCGGCCGACGTGGAGATCGAGGTCGACGGAGGGATCGACGCATCGACCGCCCCTCTGGTCGTGGCAGCCGGGGCGACGGTTCTCGTGGCGGGCAACTCGGTGTTCGGCCACGCCAGCGGCGTCAGGGCCGGCATCAAGGCGATTCGTGAAGCCGTTGACTGACGAGTACAAGCAGGCCGCTGCGGAGAAGGCGCTGGAGCTCGTTTCCGACGGCATGCTGATCGGACTGGGAAGCGGGTCGACCGCCGCGTTTTTCGTCGAGGGCCTGGGGCGGCTGGTCGCGGAAGGCATGAAGGTCCGCGGCGTACCCTCATCGCGGTCGACGGCGGAGCTGGCGGCGTCGCTTGGGATCCCCATCGTCACCGAGCTGATGGGGCAGATCGACCTGACGGTCGATGGGGCCGACGAGGTGGATCCGGCGTTGGACCTGGTCAAGGGCCGCGGTGGCGCCCTGTTCCGGGAGAAGGTGGTCGCGGCGGCTTCGAAGCGCTTCGTGGTGGTCGTCGACGAATCAAAGCTCGTTAAACGGCTCGGCGAGGGCGTGCTGCCGGTCGAGGTCTTGCCGTTCCTGTGGCGCTCCACGGCGGAGCGAGTCGCCGCATTGGGGGTCAGCCTGGTGGTTCGGGGCGGTGAGGAGACGCCATACGTGACCGACAACGGGAACCTGATCCTGGATCTCACGGTGGAGGGAGGGATCAAGGACCCGCGTCAATTCGGGATCGAGCTCAAGAAGGTGACGGGGGTGGTCGAGCACGGCCTGTTCGTGGGGATGACGGACACGGTCATTGCCGCGGGCCCGGAGGGTCCGAAAGCTGTCGGGCGCTCGTCGACCTAGCTTAGGTATCGGCAATTTCGGCCAGATGGTGTAGCCTCCGAGGAGGTCAAATCGTGGGTGCTTTGCCGTGGGACAAAGAGGGCGACGGCCGGCCGCCCGGGCCGGCCCCAGAACCGACTCCTCTGGATTCTGAGTTCGCTCCGCGGGATGCCATTCGGTCCTGGTTGCTCAGGGGCGTGTCTCCGTTCGGGCATGAGCGTCGGTCGGGTGGCCGCCGCAACGCAAGACGAGTGCTGGGAGACGATCCTTCCTCGCTGGGTGGCTGGCAGGGGCTCGCGTCGGCCCTGCAGCGGCACACGCTGCACGACGCTCTGATTCGGCTCGACCCAGAGGAACGACGAATCGTCACCCTGGCATACCTGCAGGGACGAACCAACCGCCAGATCGCGGTGCTGCTGGGGATCCCGGTGAGCGCCGTCGGGCGCCGGTTGTCGGCGGCCCTGGACCACCTCGATGAGTTCGTGCGCCGGACGGGCAGCTGGACCGCCGGAATTCTGCTGCTCGGCCTGAGCTACGTCACCGTTCGGGCTTCGCGCTTCGGCCACTCGATTGCGTCCGCCAACTGGCCCGAGAAGGCGGCTGCCTCCGCGGCGGCGGTTGCCGTGGCCACCGTCAGCCTCGGGCTTGTCGCAGGGGACCTTCACTCGTCGTCGCCGGCGCGCGCGACGACGTCGAAGGGCATCAACCTGGTCGTCACGCCCTGGGGTTTCGCGCGCCATCCCAACGCCAAGGTCGTGCCGGTCAGCTCGACCACGACCCAGCCCGAGTCGAACGCCCAGGTGGTGTCAAAGAGCAAGACAACAAGTTCGGCCGCCCCGACTGCTGCGCCCAACCGCGGTTGTCACGCTCGTCCGACCGACGTTCCGACGACGGCTCCGGATAAACCGGAGGGATCGGTCGTCCATCTCGCGGCTGGCGGCTGCTCGAGGTAGCAACCGCCGGTAATCCCTAGGCTGCCAACCCCAGCCTGCGACCAAACTCGCGTTTGCCGCATCTCACTAGCAGCAAGATGTCTGCTGCGCTGATGGATCAAGGGCTTCGAGTCGCCGATGCAGACTCGTTTTCGCGCCTGATCGAGCCGCTTCTCGATCCGGCGTACCGGCTGGCCGCGGTGATGCTCAACGACCGCGGGGCAGCGGAGGACGCTGTGCAGGAGGCATCGGTCAAAGCCTGGCGAAAGATCGGCCAGCTGCGCGTCGACGCGGCCTCGCTCCGACCGTGGTTCCTGGCGATCGTCGCCAACGAGTGCCGGATGTCGCGGCGGACGCGCTGGTGGTCGGTGCTCAAGCTTGGCGAGATTGCATCTGGCCGGCAGGAGGACGAGAGCAACACCGACCTTCATCGCGCGCTGCTGCGCATGTCGCCCGAGGAGCGCTTGCCGCTGATCCTGCACTTCTACCTGGACCTGCCGCTCGAGGAGGTGGCCAGGACGCTGCGCATCTCGCCGTCCGCCGCAAAGTCGCGGATCTATCGGGCAGCGAGGCGATTGCGAACCGATCTGACCGTGGAGGACGTGATCCGATGAGCGATGAAAACTTCCGCCGGGATCTGAACCGGGCGTTCGACGAGGTCGCCGGCTCCCCCAGCTCGAACCTGCGGGACCGAGTACGAACCGCCGTGGTCGCGGCGCCCGAAAGACGTGGCGCCTACTGGATCGCGGCCGCCGCGGCTGTGGTCATCGCCACCCTGCTGGTCGGAGTCTTGGTCGTGAGCGGTCCCCTTGGGCGCGGAACGTCTCCAGTCGCTCCGCCGCGGACCACGTCATCACCACAGGTGACGCCGTCGGCGGAACCGAC
>DATKFA010000313.1:0-14768 GCA_035511715.1 Candidatus Acidiferrum sp.
GGCCGATCATCGCGCTGACAGCCAAAGCCATGAAAGGAGACCGCGAGAAATGCATCGAGGCGGGGGCGTCCGATTACATCGCCAAGCCGGTAAACAACGCGCACCTACTTTCCATGCTCAAGTCATGGTTGGTGCGGTGAGTCGGAGTGAGGGGGCAGCACTTCGGCTCGAAGGGTCCGGCACGGAGCTCGAGGAGATCGAGGTGCGGTTGCTCCTCGAGGGAATCCGTCTTCATTATGGGTACGACTTTCGTGAATACGCGCTGAGCCCGCTTCGCCGCGGACTCGCCACTGCGATGGCGCGGGAGGGCCTGCGCACCATTTCGGCTTACCAGGACCGCGTGCTGCACGAGCCGGCGGTCATGCACCGATTCCTTGGCCTCGTCGGGGTCAACGTCACGACCATGTTCCGCGACTCCGAGCTCATCCGCTGCCTTCGCGACGAAGTGGTCCCTTTGCTTCGCACGTATCCGTCGTGCCGGATCTGGGTCGCCGGATGCGCGAGCGGCGAGGAAGTCTACTCCGTGGCGGTTCTGCTTCGCGAAGAGGGATTACTCGGCCGCAGCACGATCTACGCGACCGACCTCAACGAGGACATGCTCGCGGTGGCTCGGCTGGGGATCTATCCGCTCGAACGGATGCGGCGGTTCGAGGAGTCGTACCGGGAGAGCGGCGGCAGGGGCTTCCTCTCCGACCACTACTCGGTGATGGGACGCACCGCCCGCTTCGACCCAGGCCTCCAGGCGAACATCACCTGGGCGCACCACAACCTCGTCACGGACGGATCGTTCAACGACTTCCATCTCATCGTCTGCGCCAACGTGCTCATCTATTTCCGGCCATCGCTCCAGGAGCGGGCCCACCGCCTCTTTTACGACAGCCTGATCCGGGGCGGCTACCTTGCGCTGGGTAAGCGCGAGTCGCTGCTTCACTGTCCGGACAGGGAACACTACGAGCAGGTGCGGGGCGGGGTAAACCTGTTCCGCAAAATGCGATGGTGACCCGGCAGCGGCGCGCGACAGCCCTGCGAGAGGCGCCGGCAGAAGCGCCGTCGAAGGCCAGGGTCAACATCCTCATCGTCGACGACGACGCCACCAAGCGCTTTGCGCTCCGGACGATACTCGCGCCGCTCGACGAGAACATCATCGAGGCGTCGTCGGGTGCCGACGCGCTGCGGCAGCTCCTGCGCAGCGAGTTCGCTGTGGTCCTGCTCGACGTGCGCATGCCGATCATGGACGGCTTCGAGACCGCACAGCTGATCCGGCAGCGGCCACGTTCGGAGCTGACGCCACTGATCTTCGTGACCGCCCTCGATCAGGCCGAGACGGACATGGGTCGCGGCTACAACCTCGGCGCGGTCGACTTCGTCTTCGCGCCCGTCGTGCCCGCGATCATGCGCGCCAAGGTGACCGTGTTCGTCGAGCTCTATCGCGCGCAACAGGAGCTGCGTCGATACCGCACTCAGCTCGAGATGCTGGTCGAGGAGCGCACCATCGCCCTGACCGCGATCAACCGCGAGCTGGAGGCATTCAGCTACGCCGTTTCGCACGACCTCCGCGGGCCTCTCGTGGCGTTCGACGCCATGAGCAAGGCGATGCTCGAGAGCTACGGTGGCGAGCTGGACGCGAGAGCGACCGCAAACCTCGAGAAGATGCGAGAGGCGAGCGAGCGCATGACATCGGTGTTCGACGGGCTGCAGATGCTGTTTCGCCTCACCAGTGGCGAGATCCGGCGCGAGGAGCTCGACATCAGCTCGATGGCGGCAAAGGTCGCGGAGGAGGTGCGCGCAGGGGACCCGAAGAGCTCGACGCAGGTCGAGGTCACGCCCGGAATCGTCGCGTCCGGCGACCGGCGACTCGTCCAGATCCTGCTCGCCAACCTGGTCAACAACGCCTGGAAGTTCAGCGGCACGAATCCATCGGCGCGGATCACAGTCGGGCGCGAGGTGGTCGACGGCGAGTCGCGAGTGTTTGTACGCGACAACGGCGTCGGTTTCGACATGATCGACTCGCACCGCCTCTTCGGCGCCTTCCAGCGCCTGCACAGCCAGAGCGAGTTCCCCGGCGCCGGCATCGGGCTGGCCACGGCGCGGCGAATCGTGAACCGGCACGGCGGCCGGATCTGGGCCGAGGGGGCAGTCGGCGAGGGCGCGACCTTCTACTTCGTCCTTTAGTCGTCGTCCTCCGCCGGCAGCATGAGGTGAGCGGCGACGTAGCCGGCAACCTGACTGCCCAGCACCGCGCCATCGTCACAGGAGAAGCGGAAGTGAAAACCCGCCCACACTCGCGCGTCCGAAACCTGGGAGACGGCGTCCCCGAACGAGGTGAACGTCCTCTGCGCGCCCGGCAGTCCTGCCGAGGTGACGGTGAAGCTGGTTTCGTCACCGAAGACTGAGGCCAGGATGGTCGCGGCTGCCGAGCTCACGCCCGCGTGGGCCGACGGGTACTCCTGGAAGTACGGCGTGACCAGCAACGGCTGCCACGAAGGGTCGATCGCAGCCATGGCCGTGACCGGCCGCCAGCTGTTGTAGAAGTTCTTGGCGTCGAACACGGCGATGATCGAGTCTGCCAGCGAGATGTTGACAAGGGCGAGCAGGCGCGCGGTCTTGATCAGGTTGAGGTGATGCGACATGGCGAGCGAGTCGGCAACCCGATCCCACTGGGCGGGAGGGGTATCGACCTGCCAGAACGTCGCTGTCTCGGTCTGGAGGGGCGTGCGCGCCGCGCTGATCTTCCCTCCCATGCGGATCAGCTCATCCAGGTCCGCGGCGTAGCGAGCGCTGGTGAGCGCCGGGGGCCCGGCCGGCCGAAACTGCGATGGAGACGTCAGCGCGAAGGGAACAGTCGTCGCAAGTGTTCGGAAGCAAGGCGGCCCTGTTGGCCCCGTGGTGCAAGGTGGCCCTGCGGCCGGACCCGGGGTCGGCTGCCACTGTCCGGGCGCCGTCCGGAAGGTGTAGGGCGGCGGCGCCGCCCTGAAACCGTCTCCGGCGCGCCAGGCCATGACCTGGGCGCCCACCGAACTCCCCCACGCGAGCCCCAGCGCGACCGAGCCGTCGCCATTGTCGTCATCGTTCAGGGAGGCGATCGAGCTCGCCAGCGCCGCGTCGAGCGACGGCTTTTGCGCCGGGAAGGCCGTCACCAGCGCGGTGTAGGTCGCGCTTGCGGCCGCCGCCTCGGGGGACGCTTCCGGGTCTCCGGCGGGCTGGACATGGATGGCTGTGTACTGCCGCTCGATGCCGTTGACGGCGTCGAAGGTCGCCGCCGCGATCACACCGGCCAGCCGATTCGCGGCGGCCGGCGCGACGTTCGCAGTGGCGAAGCTGCTCAACATCGTCTGGTTCCATTCGATCGCCATGTTGGAGTGGACCCTGCCCGCGGCGACCGCAGGCGGAGCCATCGCCGCTGTGAACGCCACCGCGGCGACCGACGCAGCAAGACCGAGCTTGGCTCTCATGACCTTCACCTGCCCAGTGGTTTTGGGAGGAGCCTATGTGCCTCTCTGGCCCGCGCCTAGTCCGATTTATGGAGCTGGCGCTACAGAATCTGTACTTGTGTCGTGCCAGGCGCCGGTCATAATCGCGCCATGGACGGATACGGACAGTTCTGCCCCGTCGCGCGCGCATCGGAAATCTTCGCGGAACGGTGGACGCCCTTGATCGTGCGCGAGATCATGAGCGATCGCCACCACTTCAACGAGATCCTGAAGGGCCTGCACGGCGCCTCGCCGACGCTCCTGGGCGAGAGGCTGCGCAGGCTCGAGAAGGCGGGCATAGTGGAGACGCGTCCCAACCCTAGCGGCCGGGGGTCCACGTACTACCTGACTCCATCCGGGACTGAGCTCGCAGCGGTGGTCCGGGCTCTCGGGGTGTGGGGACAGCAGTGGCTCGAGCTAAGGCGCGAACACTGCGACCCCGATGTCCTCATGTGGGCTGTGTTTACCCACCTCGTGCCGGAGAACCTTCCGGCGCGGCGGCAGGTCGTTCGGTTTGAGTTTCGGGAGCTGGGCCGAACGTACTGGCTCGTTCTGCGTCGCCCGGACCCCGATCTTTGCTACAACGACCCGGGCTTTGGCGACGACGTGGTGGTGCGCGGAGATCTGGAGACGCTCGTCCGCGTCTACCTCGGCCAGCTGGACATGCGACGGGCGCGCGGGGCAGGTCTCGTCGAAGTCGACGGCTCACGCGAGGCGGTGGCCTCTCTGTCGAAGTGGTTTCCGCGCAGCGGTTTCGCCGCTCACGCCCGTCCGGTCAGGTACGAGACGGGCGAAAAGCGGTTCGTGCCGGTCGCCAGCGGCTGAAAGGGCTGGCGCGGCGTTGCGCGTTGTAACAGTGAGATGCACGCCCGCCGTGCCTGGTTACCTCGTGTTCGCGCGCTCGTTTCGGCAGTCTGCCTGGTCCTGGGGCTGGTCCTGCTGACGCAGTTCGGCTACGGCATGTGGCAAGGAATCCGCGAGCAGCAGCACCTCAACCAGGTCTGGAGGTACGAGGTCGCCGCGCCGCATCCGATCCAGCGCGCGGTCGACGCCGGCCTCAAGCGCCCGGTCGACGGCGTCGACTTTGCGATCCGGATCCCGAAGCTCGGGTACTACGCGGCCATCCGCGAAGGCGTCGGCAGCGGCGTCCTTTACTCGAGCCCGGGCCACTACCCCGGCACGCGCTGGCCCGGCGACCCAGGCACGGTCGGCGTGGCGGCCCACAACGTGTACTGGATCAACTTCCCTCAACTCGTGAGGGGGGACGAGATCGACCTGGAGACGCGGTACGGCGTCTACCGCTATCGCGTAGCCGCCACGGAGATCGTCAACCCGGACAACCGGACTGCGCTTGTCACTGACTCCGACGGTTACCACCTGACCCTCACCACCTGCTGGCCGCTGTGGGCCGGCGCCTTTGCGACGCAGCGCTACATCATCCACACCGACCAGTTCTTTCCGGTGACGGAGCGTCCGGCCTACACCTAAAAGCGCGGGGGAGGCAGGCCCTCCCCACGTGCCCCCTCCTTCCACCGGGACGTATGGCGGCGTTTGGTAGGCGACGTCTGGTGACGGCCGGAGTAAATCCGGCCTGCAGGTTCACCTCGTCTAAAACGGTTTTAGCGAGCCTCCAGGTGGAGGTCGATCAGCGGCGCGCCCTCCTGCTCGCCCACGACGAAGATCACGTCGCCCTCGGCGACCCAGATCGTGAGGGTTTGGGATCCGTTGACGAAGTTCTGGTTTCCGCCGAGCTTGCCGTGCACATACGACGGGAGGGCGTCCGGCGCCTTGTCCTTCTTGCCGACCGACCCTGCAAGGGTCACGTTGATGTTCGAGGTGAACGGAACGCGCACCGAGACGCCGATGCCGATCGCGGCGCTGAAGATGCTCAGCAAGAGACCGAGCGTGAGCACGACGACGACGCTGGCGCAGCCGCCGCTGCACCCGCCTCCCCGCCAGCGCCGCCCGGGGCGGCGCGCCTCCTCGCTCATCCGCCCGCGATCGCGCCGATGATGAGGAGCGGCTCTTTGCCCGCCACCACCTCGTCCGGAAGCGGCGCGTCCGGCGACTCGTTGGAGAGGTCTTCCTCACACGCGAAGAAGCGGATCATCGGCCGCCGTTTCTTCGATTGCGCGTCGCGCATTGTTCCGAGCAGCGCTGGGTGAGAGGCCTCGAGCGCGTCCAGCACCGAGCGCTGCGTAGCCGCGCCGTCTACCCGGACCTCGACCACCCTGCCGACCCCGGCGAGGATCTGCAGGTTTCGAGGCAGGACCACCTGGATCACTTCAGCGTCTGGACTTCGACCGAAAGCACCGGGGGCAGGTCGTGGACGATCGCGCTCCAGTTGTCGCCGCCGTCCGGCGAGGCGTAGACCTGGCCGCCGCTCGTGCCGAAGTAGATTCCGGACGGGTCGAGCGTGTCGACCGCCATCGAGTCCCGCAGCACATTGACGTAGCAGTTCTCCTGCGGCAGTCCGTTGGTGAGCGCCTCCCAATCGTCGCCACCGGTCTTGCTGCGGTAGACGCGCAGCTTTCCGTCCATCACGAAGTGGTGGGAGTCGCTGGTGATCGGAACCACGTAGACGGTCTCGGGCTCATTGGCGTTGACGTCGATCACGAAGCCGAAGTCGGTCGGCAGGTTGCCGCTGATCTCACGCCACGACCCGGCGGCGTCGTCGGTCCGCATCACGTCCCAGTGCTTCTGCATGAACAGCGTGTTGGGCCGCGAGGGGTGCATGGCGATGCGGTGGACGCAGTGACCGACCTCGCTGTCTTCGTCCGGCATGGTGTTGGAGCGCAGGCCCTTGTTGGCCGGCTTCCAGGACTTGCCCGCGTCGTCGGAGCGAAACACACCCGCCGCGGAGATGGCGCTGTAGATGCGGTCCTTGTTCGTCGGGTCGATCACGATCGTGTGCAGGCAGAGGCCGCCAGCGCCCGGAGCCCACTCGCCGGCCGACGGGTGCTCGCGCAATCCAGGCAGCTCGTGCCAGGTCTTGGCGCCATCCGTCGACTCGAAGAACGCGGCGTCCTCGACCCCGGCGTAGATCTTGTCGGGGTCGTCGAGCGACGGCTCCAGGTGCCAGACGCGCTTGAACTCCCAGGGGTGGTCCGAACCGTCGTACCACTTATGCGTGTGGGTTTCGCCGTCGTACACGAACTGGTTGCCGACAGCCGCCCATGTTTTGCCGCCGTCGTCCGAGCGCTGGAGGACCTGGCCGAACCAGCCCGACGACTGCGAGGCGTAAAGCCGGTTCGGGTCGGCCGGCGAGCCCTTGAGGTGGTAGATCTCCCAGCCGGCGAAGTGCGGCCCGTCGACGGTCCACTCTTTGCGGCTCGCGTCGGAGCTGAGGATGAACGCCCCCTTCCGCGTGCCGGCCAGAACACGAACTTTGCTCATCGGTTCACCCCTGTTCAGACTGCTGGAGGATCACGAGTTCAGACTGTCGGGAACAGTAAAACTCATCGCGTCGGCCGGCGTTTTGCGGGCTCCGTCGGCCGAGCCGTCGTGCGAAACCACCGGGAGCTGGAGCGTGAACGTGCTCCCTTTGCCCTCGACCGAGGCGACCGTGATGTCACCGCCCTGCAGGCGGGCCAGCTGCCGTGCCAGGAAGAGCCCGAGGCCCGTTCCCTTGAGGTGCTCCGTCTGGGGGGTGATCACGCGGCCGAAGCGCGTGAACAGCGTGGCCAGGTCCTCGCGCGCGATCCCAAGACCCTCGTCCGTGACGACGACGCGCGCGATGCCGCCACGCGACCGGACCTGGCACGTCACCTCGCCGCCACCCGGCGAGTACTTGATGGCGTTGCTGAGCAGGTTGGCGATGATGGTCCTGGTCCGGTCCGGGTCGACCCGCACGCGCACGCGGCGGTCGGGCACATCGAGGTCGAGGCTGTGGTTCGCGTCCACGAGCGGCGCCACCGCTTCGGTCGCGTCGCGTGCGATGTCGCGGAGGTCGGTGTCGACCGCCCTCAACGTCACGCCGCCTTCCTCGAGGCGCGCCGCCTCGATCATGTCCTCGATCAATTCGTTCATCTCCGATACCTTCGAGGACATGACGTCGGCCGCCTTGCGGCCGCGCTCGTTGAGGTGGCCCAGCATCCCCGCCTCGAGCATCGAGACGTAGCCGCGGATCACCGTCACCGGCCCCCGCAGCTCGTGCGACGCGAGGTTGAGGAACTGCGTCTTGTTCTTCTCGATGGCTGCCATTCGCTCGGTGACGCTGACCCGCTGCAGACCGGCGGACACCGAGTTGGCGTAGGCGCGGAGCTGCGTGATCTCGTCCGTGCCGAAAACCGGTGTGAAGGTCCCGGCGACGACGGCGAGCGTTCCCTCCCCCTCGGGCATATGGAGGGGCGCGCGCACCACTGGCCCGGCCGATTCTTTGCGCTCGCCCGCGATGACATTGCCGCCGGCGTCCAGGACGTAACCGCCGGTGCCGCCCAGCAAACGGACCGCCCAGAAGACGGCTCGCTCCGCTATGTCTTTGCGCGTGGGGCTGAAGATGAGCAGGTCCTGCATCGCCGCCCGCACCGCGTTCTCCTCGCCCATCCGCCACATGCGCCGCACCAGCGAAGGCGGCGCGAAGCTCACGTAGATCAACGGCACCGTCGCGAGCGCGAAAAGCTGTGTGATCACGATCGCGGTCGGGCTCCGTAGCGCGGAGCCGCCGAGAACATCGACGAACAAGATCACGATCAACATGCCGAAGCCGAAGCTGAGAAAGCGCATCCGAGTCTTCTGCACGGCGGGCAGGGTGTTGCTGGCAAGCCAGAAACGCACCACGGGCTCGCCGATGAGCAGGGCCCACGCCAGCACGTACAGGAACCCGACTGCGGTGACGACGGGTGCGGAGGCGTTCTGCAGCACGGTTACCAGAAGCACTCCGTCGACGATCCCGGCGGCGAACACTACCCCGGCGGTCCAGTGCGCCCTTCTGCTCAGGGGCAGGAACTCATCGCGAAACAGCAGAACGAAATAAGCGCTCACCATGAGCGCCACCACCAAGACGAGGGCGAGCAGAAGCGATTGCGGGAGGCGGCCCAGTAGAGCCACCGCGGCCAGGGCGACGAGGGCAATAGTCAGCTTGCCCTGCGCCCGACCGCGCTCCCTGTACCAGCGATAAGCGATGGCCAGACCAAGCGCGACAAACCCCGCCGCGGTGAGGTCCTCGACCAGGACTACCGCGGTCAAGACTCGGGCTTCCCGCCTCCCCGGCCCTGCTCGACCCAGGTGGGTATCCGCCGCGAGATCTCCGCCGGCGTGACCCGAGACTTGACCAGGTACTCGACCGCCCCGAGGGAGCGACCCCGATCGATCATCGACGGTTCACCGTAGTTGGACAGAATCACTACAGGCGGGTGGGTGGGCAGGCGCTCGTTGAGCGAGTCCAGCACCTCGAATCCGCTCCTGTCCGGAAGGAGGAGGTCGAGCAGGACGAGGTCGGGATCGCCGTCTGTCAGCGTTGCCACAGCGACCTCGCCGGTGGTCGCGATGCTCACCCGGAAGCCGTCGTGCTCGAACTGGACCCGATACATCTCGGCGATGGCCGCGTCGTCCTCGATCATCAAGACGTGGATTCCCGACGCCGGTCCGGCGAGCAAGCGCCAGCCGTGGACCGTCAGGTCGACCGGTCCGTACCCAGGCGTCCACGCAGCGTCAGGAAACCAGATCCCCGTAGCCAACCTTGGGTGATCATAATGTTCGGTTCCGCCTGTTGGGTCGGCCGGGCGCATGCGGGCGGTACGACGTCTCGTAAAGTTTTGTTAGTTGGCACGACCGGGGGTTTCATTTGGCAACTGCGCGTTTTGACGCGGCGCTGCAGGACGTCCTGGATCGCCTTCACGCGGCCACATCAGAGCTCGACCCCTATGCCGAGCCGGACGAGGTCGCACGGCGCGCGACCAGCCTTGCCCTGCGACTGACCCTGGCCTCGCATGCTGAGCTGACCCTCGCCGACGGCAAGTTTTCGGTCACCACCGATGCCGGACGGTCGGGGCGCCAGCACAGCGCCACGGCCGAGCTCCGCGCCGGCGACCAGCAGCTCGGCGCCGTCACCGTGAGCCGAACCGCTGCCTTCACGGACAGCGAGCAGGTCGCCCTGTCGATTTTCGCTTCGCTGGCGGCGACGGCCATCGAGAGCTCGAGGCGCTTGCGCAGCACGGAGCGCGTGGAGCGCGCGCACGAGCTGGCGGTGCAGGTTTTGATGGCGGTGTCCTCTCACGCCGTGACCGGCCAGAACCTCGGCGACTTCTACCAGCGACTCGCTCGCACCGTGGGAGAGCTCGTAGGTGCAAGCAAGGTGCTGTTCTGGACTCTTCGTGAGGACTCCCTGCTTGCTCCCCTTCCGGCCGGAAGCTTCGGCATCGACCGAGCGTTTCTATCGAGGCTCCAGCCGACGCCGTGTGTTCCCGGCGGGGACGATCTGGCCGGCAGGGTCGTCTACGACGACATGATATTTCGGGCCAACGGCGCCGACGCTCCTGAGTTCGGCTACGTCCTCGACACCCTGGGCGTGGCCAACGCGATCAGCGTGCCGTGGCGCGCGGGTGAGGAACGGCTCGGCCTGGTCGCGGCCTATGACTCGGTCCGTCCGGATGGGTTCTCGCGCGAGGACACCTGGGTCCTGCAGAAGGCAGGTCTCGCCGCAGGCCTCGTCACGCGGTTGTGGCACACACAGGAAGACCTCAGGAAGTCGCTCGACCGCCTGATCAAGGTTGACGGCGCGCGCCAGATGGTGCTGAAGAGCATGACCACGGTCGTGGAGAAGGAGCGCAAGCGATTCGTCGGCGACCTGCACGACGACGCCCTGCAGAAACTGACCGCGGCTGAGCTGCTGGTCGCGAGGACTGCACAGAAGGGCGACGTCGACCGTGAGGCGCTCGAGGCGCTCCGCAGCCTGCTGGAGCAGACGGAATCGGCCCTGCGACGGCTCGTCTTCGAGGTTCGACCACCCGCCCTCGAGGCACCCGACGGGCTCGCGCAATCGATCCGCGACCGGGTCGCCATGCTCGAGGTGTGGGGCATTCGCCACGAGCTCGAGATCGACCTCCCGGCTGAGATCAGTCCCGACGACCGCACCCTGGTCTTTCGCCAGGTTGCCGAAGCGCTCGGCAACGTCGAGCGTCACGCCAAGGCGTCGCTCGTCAAGGTTTCGCTTACTCAGCTGGATGACGGCGTCCTGGGCATCGTCCAGGACGACGGCAAGGGCTTCGACGTGGCCGAGCGCAGCAACCTCCCGGGCCACCTCGGGCTGCTCGCGCTGCGGGAGCGTGCCCTCATGGCCGGCGGCCGTTACAAGATTGAAAGCAAGCCAGGCGCGGGCACACGAATCGAGTTCTGGATCCCACTCCAGCGCGAATTCATGGCGTAACGGTCGCGGCTTCGGCGGCGGCTGTGGTCACCGCTTCGGTCGATCGCTTCGCAAGCGACGGCACCGCCACCAGCGCCACGAGCCCGGCCGCCGCGACGACCCCCGTCGAGATCAGGAACATCGCGCGCGGACCGAGGGTCCCGTAGATCAAGCCGCCGCCGAACGACCCCGCCACGGGCGCGAGCCCGAACGTGGTCGATTTGACGAGCGCCTGCCCGGTGGCGCGGAGCCGCGCGGGCGTGAGCTCGTCAGTCAGCACGACAGAAGCGACATAGGTCAACGCAAACGCAACGCCGACCCCAAGCTTCAGCGCCGCCGCCGCGAACGGGTTGGAGATGAAAGCCCAGGCGACGAAGATCACCATGTAGATCGCGCAGCCCACGGCGAACAACGTGCGATGGCCGAGGTATCGAGTCAGCACATGCGTGTAGCCCATCGTCGGAATCTCGGTCAGAGCCTGGAAAGCTGCGGCCGCGCCGATGAGAAACGCCCCACCGCCGAGGAAGGAGATCCGCAGCGTCAGGAAGTTCTGCGTGGCCGCGAGTGATGCACCCAGCAGGAATGAGCTGAACAGGAATCCGACCAGGGCGAGCGGGAGCCTGGTGACGTGCTGGACGGGCGGGGCCGATTGACGTTCTGCGGACTCGACACCTGGCGCCGGCTTCAGGCTGCGCCAGACCCAAAGGCCGAAAAGCGCCGTGAGCGGCGCGTACACGAAAGGCATCAGGCGCAGGCTGATCACCTGGTAAACGCCGCCGGCCACGGTCACCGACGCGGCCCATCCCGCGCTCATCCGCAGTCGAATCCGTGCGTAGTCGGTGCGGCGGCTCTTGCGCAGACGGCGGAGTGCGATCGGGTCGAGGAGCATGAACGGCGCGCGCGCGAGCCAGAGGACGACGATCACCGCAGTCAGCACGGCGGCGCCGTTGGTGAGAACAAGCAGCAGCGCCGCGAGGGCCGCCGCGACGCTGGCGACCACGATGATGCGCTCGGGCCGAAGTCTTCGATCGACCAGGTAGGCCCAACTCAGGCCCGCGGCCAACGATGCGAGCGCGGCGGCGGCCAGCACCGCGCCGATCAGCGGCGCGGTCATGCCCCGCTGCAACAGGAAGAGCGGCACGAAAGGCAGCAGCGTGCCGTCGGCCACGCCGATCAGCACGTAGGACCAGTTGAGCGCGCGCTTTTCGTTGCTCGGGTCAGCCTGGAGGGAGGACGAAAGACTCTGCAAGACGCTTGGGTACGACCATACGCCAGGCGTCGACGACCAGCTCCTCCATCTCCTTCCTGTCGAGCGCGGCGAGCCGTGCGAGCACCCAGTGGTAGCGGAGGTCGCCCCGGCTCGGGTGCAGGAACTTCTCGGGCGAACCCCCGATGAGCCAGTCTCGCTCGTCTTTCGGAAACGCGAAGCCCATGACCGTCTCGTCGCGCGAGAACGAGAGGTAGACGATGCGCCCGACGCGAAACTTGACCCGACCTCCAACCAGCGCCTCGTAGCTGCGTGGCAGTCTCAGGGCGATCGCCCGCACGTCCTCGATCGTCACCACTGTTTCACCCTTGGGCGTTCGCGCTAGGCCGTCCATCGGTGACCACCTCCAGGTCGAGCCACATGCCGCTGGCCTCGCTGCCAGGGACAAGGGAGGCGATCCGGTATGAGCCGGTGTCTTGCGGCGCGAACACGAAGCTCGCCGACTCCCCGGGGTTGAGCCCGCGTTGGGGATCGGGTGTGGACCAGTCCGGCCGTAGCGGCTGAGTGGAGCGACCGTCCGCCACGACCGCGCAGGATTGGTTGACGGTCGACCGGTTAGCGCACTGGACAGTGATCGCCCAGCCCACGGGCACCTTCAGCACGAGCTGGCCGTTGCCGTAGCCGTCGTAGTTGAACTGGTAGTCACTGGCCGGGTAGCCGGCGATCAGGGTCACGACGGCGCTGCGGGTCTGGGACTCGACCTTGAGGTACGTGCTCGGATCAGGCGGGGTGCCCGACCCGGTCCCGGTGATCGGGTCACATGCTGCTGCCACGAGCAGCAGGGCGCCCAGCAACAATTGGCGGAGCGCAATGAAACCTGCTCCGCGGCCGCCCCGATTGGTGCAGTGGTGGGAGTCGCTGGAGACCTGGCGGCAGCTGGCGATCTCGTTTCCGGCGTTCGCCGTGCTCACCTTCCTGCTCAACATTGGCCCTTTTTACCAACCCCTGGGACGGTCCATCTTCTACGGATTCTTCGAGGGAGGGGTCCTGGCAGGGCTCCTGGCGGTGGCCACCCGCACGGAGCGCGACCGAAGGCGAAGAGATCGTTAAAAAATCCACTTAATTTCGTGTTTTTGAACCGGGCGGTTCTACCATTTCAGGCCTAATACGACCAGCCCGGAGGGTGTGTCGGGCTCAAGGAGACAAACGGTTGGCTTTCTGGCGGTTTTCGCAATCCGGTGTCGTCGCGCGCCTCGCAATCGGAGCACTGGGGTCAGTTGCGCTGTTGCTTGGGGGTCAGGTCCCGGCAAGCGCTTCTATGTTCTACGGCCCCGCGCAGCTCCGAGCCGCCTACAACGTGCCGTCCGATGTCACCGGTGCGGGCCAGACAATCGTCATCATCGCCGCGTTCCAGAGCCCTGCTGTTAAGGCTGACCTGGCGGCTTTCGACACTTCTTGCGGCGCCGACGCTGGCCTCTGTCTCAGCGTTGTTCCTCCGGACGGCACCACGCCTTTCGACCCGTCTCAGGGGCCCTGGTTTATCGAGGAGTCCACCGACGTCGAGTGGGCCCACGCGATCGCACCCGGCGCGCACCTGGTTCTGGTCGAGGCCAAGACCGGTAATGACGCCGACATCCTCAGCGCCACCAAGTTCGCCATCGACAACAACCTCGGGGACGTGATCTCGATGAGCTTCAGCGAAGCCGAGAGCTGCCCGAGCGCTGACTTCCTGGCCGACGAGCACGCCGCCTTCGAGCGCGCCGTCGCGCAGGGAATCACCCTTGTCGCCGCGTCCGGAAACAACGGCCCGCTCCAGCACACCTGCGCCGGCCCGCTGCTGGTGCAGGACGTCGGAACTCCGGCATCAGACCCCCTCGTGACGGCGGTCGGCGGAACTGACCTGACCGTTGATGCAAACACCAACGCGTACCTGTCCGAAGCTGCGTGGAGCGGCAGCGGTGGGGGCTTCAGCTCTGTGTACGACCGCCCGTCCTACCAGGCGCCCTTCAACAAGAGCGGGGCGCGTGGTGTGCCGGACGTGGCCTGGCACTCGAGCCCCGCTCACCCGACGCTGATCATCGCGAACGGCAAGATGCGTCCCAACGCCGGAACCAGCATCGCCACGGCGGAATGGGCTGGGGTCGTCGCGCTGGCCGACCAGGCCGCCGGCCACCGCCTGGGCCTATTGAATGAGCGGCTTTACCACGCAGCCAAGAGCAACGGCGAGTCGGATCGGTTCCACGACATCTCCAACGGCAAGCGCGCATGGGATGCGACTACCGGGTTGGGCACGCCAGACGTCGCGACCCTCGTGAGCTGGATCGCCGCCCACTCCTAGACTCGCTCGAGCTCGGTGACCGTCCGTTCGCTGGCCGTGGTGCCCGTGTTGACGGTGCTCTTGGGCTCGAGCAGGAGGACGTGTACCTCTTCGTCGGCAATGGGAAGGTGCTCGACCCCGTGGGGAATGACCGCGAACTCGCCTGGCTCGAGCACGACCTCGCCGTCGCGCAGCTTGATCACCAGCCGGCCTTTGACGATGTAGAAGAGCTCGTCCTCGGTTTCGTGCTCGTGCCACACGAACTCGCCTTTAAACTTCACCGCCTTGACGTAGAGGTCGTTGAGCTCGCCGATGATCTTGGGGGACCAGTAATCGGCGAAGAGCTCCAGCTTTTCCGCGACGTTGACTCTTTCGACCATGTTTGTCACCTCCAGGTCAGCGCTCGACAACAGCGAGCTTAGCCGCGAG
>DATKFA010000314.1:0-3770 GCA_035511715.1 Candidatus Acidiferrum sp.
GACCAGGTCGCCGTCGACCACGAGCTGGAAGCCGATCCCCGTGCAGGTCGGGCACGCCCCGTGCGGGCTGTTGAACGAGAAGTTCCGCGGCTCCGGCTCGGGCACGTTCGTACCGTCGTAAGGACACGCGAAGTCCTGCGACATCTGGATCTCGTCGCTCGTCTTTCCATCGACCGGGGCGATGATCACGGCGCCGCTGCCCAATCGGGCTGCGGTCTCGATCGAGTCGACCAGGCGCGTCCTCTGCTCCGGACCCACCACAATGCGGTCGACCACGACCTGCACATCGTGCTTCTTGTTCTTGTCCATCGGGATCTGCTCGCCGATCTCATACAGGCTCCCGTCCACACGCACTCGCACGAAACCGGACTTGCGGATGTCGTCGATCAGCGACCGGTACTCGCCCTTGCGCCCCTTCACGACCGGACCGAGCACCATGATCCGCGTCCCCTTCGGCAGCTTCTCGACGTGGTCCGCCATCTGGTCGACCGTCTGCCTCCGCACCTCACGGCCGCAGACAGGGCAGTGCGGGTGGCCCACCCGCGCGTACAGCAACCGCAGGTAGTCGTAGACCTCGGTGACGGTCCCGACCGTCGACCGAGGGTTCTTGGACGTGCCTTTCTGGTCGATGGAGATCGCCGGCGACAGACCTTCGATGATGTCGACGTCGGGCTTCTCCATCTGGCCCAGGAACTGGCGGGCGTAGGCGGACAGCGACTCGACGTATCGCCTCTGGCCCTCGGCGTAGATCGTGTCGAAGGCGAGCGAAGACTTCCCGGAACCGCTCAGTCCCGTGAAGACGACGAGCTTGTCCCTCGGGATGGACAGGGTGACGTTCTTGAGGTTGTGCTCGCGCGCGCCGCGAATCGTGATCTGGTCAGTCGGCATCCGGACCCTCTAGTTTTCCTTTTCCTGGGCGACTGCAAACGTGGCGCTGGCGGTGGCGACGAGCCGCCCGTCGGGCGCGTCGATCCGGCACTCGGTCACGACCGTCCGGCGTCCGGCGTGCACCACCCGGGCGGTCGCGGTCAGCCGCTCATCGGACCCGGAAGGGGAAATGTAGTTGACCTTGAGGTCGAAGATCTCGGCGCCGCCGGCCTCACTCTTCATAGAGCTTTCGGCGAGCTCGGCGACCCTACTCACGGCCCTGGCCCTCCGGCACGGGCAGGCAGGTCGAGGAGGCCCGCGCGATCAGCCGGCCGGCCTCGTCGACGACGTCGGCCTCGCTGAAGAGCAGGGTCTCGCCCATCTCGATGACCCGCCCGACCGCCCGAAGACGCCCATGGATGGCGGGACGGATAAAGTTGATCTTCAGCTCGACCGTCGTGTTCCAGATTCCGTCGGGCTGGAGCGTCGCCAGCGACATGCCCATGGCCGCGTCGGCGATCTGTGTGATGACACCGCCCTGGACCACCCCTCCGCCGTGCCGGTGCTGCGGCCCGGCCACGAGCTCCAGGACGACGCGCCCGGGCTCAGCCTCGGTGATCCGGGCCCCCAGGGTCTCCATCCAGCCCGCAGGCGGCGCAGCCATGAGAGCCGCCGCTCGGCCGAAGTTTTGAACATGTTCGTTTTCTCTTGACATTCGGATCTGGGTCATATAGGCTCGAACTTGAACATGTTCAAGTTAATAAGACTGGGGTGAATACGATGGATCTTCAACTCGTCGATTACGCGATCTACATAATCGCGAGCGCTTTCCTGACGATCTGGGTCGGGGACACGCTCCACCGCAACGGCCGGCCGTTCCTCGTATCGGTGTTCAAGGAGGACGGCCTCGCCGACTCTGTGAACCGCCTCCTGGTCGTCGGCTTCTACCTGGTCAACTTCGGGGCTGCGGCCATCCTCATCAATACGGGCACCGCGCCCGACAGCTGGGCCGGCATGCTCAAGCAGACTGTCACCCGCGTAGGCGTCGTGCTCCTCGTGCTCGGCTTCATGCACTTCAGCAACGTGTTCATCCTGCGGTCCATCCGGCGCCGCGACAGGGCCGTGCCGCCACCTCCGCCCAACTACAACCCGTACGTTCCGGCGCCGGGAGCCTAAGCGCCGAACGTGGCGATCGACGGGCAAAGCCCGACCAGGACGCGCGCCGGCGCGCGCCAACTGATTGCGCCCCCCAAGACCAAGCGCGGTGAGAGTTCGAGGGCGGTCATCCTCCAGGCCGCCCTCGACCTGTTCCAGGAGCGCGGGTACGAAGCGACCACCATGCGGGCCATCGCCGATCGCGCCGGCGTCTCGCTCGGCGGCTCGTACCACTACTTCCCCTCGAAGGAGCACCTCGTCCTCGAGTTCTACCGGCACACGCACGAGCTGCACGCCCAGGCCATCAAACCGCTCTTGAGCCGCGAGCGTGACCTTGCGGCTCGGCTGCGCGGAACCGTGCGCGCGGTGGTCATCACCTGCGAGCCGTTTCACGCCGTTGCGGGATCGATCTTCAGCACCGTCGCCAACCCGTCGAGCCCGCTCAATCCATTCGGCGGGACGGCGAGGCCCTTGCGCGACGAGGTGGTGGCGCTGTACGCAGAGGTCGTCCGCGGCTCTGACGCGCGCATCCCCAGCGACATCGCGGAGATGCTTCCGCTCACCCTCTGGCTGTACCAGATGGGAATCCTCTATTTCTGGATCTTCGACAGGTCGCCGGGCCGGCTGCGGACCCTCGAGGTGATCGACGAGACCACCGACCTGATCGTGCGCCTCGTCAGCCTTGCCAACCTTCCTGTTCTGCGCGGCTCGCGCAAGCGCGTGCTCTCGCTGATGAAGGCGATCGTCGAGGGTCAGGCTTAGGGCCCTCGTCTCGACTTTCTCCAGTTTCGGACCATCGTCTTCTGCTTCGGCGCTGCCGCGATCGCCATCGCGACGTCAGCATCGTCCTCTTTCGCGACGTCCTCCCCCGACAGCCGGCGGCGAAGCGCGATGATGCGGTCGCGCACGCGCGCCGCGTCCTCGAACTGCAGCTCCTTGGACAGCCGGCGCATCTCCTTCTCGAGGTCGCGCACGATGGCGAGCAGGTCTTCGCGCGGCACGCCTGCCCCGGCCATGATCTCGACCGCGTCCGCCTGAATGTCGTTCTCGTTGATCTCCAGCGCGTAGATCGCCTTCTTCACCGTCTCGGGCGTGATGCCGTGCGCGGCGTTGTACTCGGTCTGTCTCGTGCGACGTCGCTCGGTCTCGTCGAGTGCCAGGCGCATCGAGTCGGTGATGGAGTCGGCGTACATCACCACGTGTCCCTCGACGTTGCGCGCAGCTCGTCCGATGATCTGGATGAACGACCTGTACGCGCGCAGATACCCTTCCTTGTCCGCGTCGAGGATCCCGATGAACGCGACCTCGGGGAGGTCGAGTCCCTCGCGCAGCAGGTTGATGCCCACCACGACGTCGACCTCGCCGGTGCGCAGCGCCGTCAACACCTCGATGCGCTCCATCGCGTCGAGCTCGGAGTGCAGGTACCGCACCTTGACTCCGTACTCCCGGAGGTAGTCGGCAAGGTCCTCGGCGAATCGCTTGGTCAGCGTCGTGACGAGCGAACGCTGCCCGATCTCGGCGCGCCTGCGGACCTCGGCGAGCAGGTCGTCGATCTGCCCCTCGGTGGGCCTGACCTCGACCGTCGGGTCGACCAGCCCGGTCGGGCGCACGATCATCTCGACGGTGCGCTGCGAGCGCCGCATCTCGTACGCGCCGGGCGTCGCCGAAACGTAGACCACGTTCTGCGCCCGCTCCTCCCACTCCTCGAAGCTCAGCGGCCGGTTGTCGAATGCGCTCGGCAGCCGGAA
>DATKFA010000315.1:0-5703 GCA_035511715.1 Candidatus Acidiferrum sp.
TCTAGCCCGAGTACGTCCTCAGGCAGCGGGTGCACACCTTGGCCCGAAATGTGCGCCCGGCGACGGTCACGCGCCCCATCTGCAGGTTGGGCTCGAACCTCCGGTTGACCCGGTTCTTCGCGTGACTGACGTGATGTCCGAACTGCGGCGTCTTGCCACAGATTTCGCACTGCTTGGCCACGAGGCACCTTCCTGCTTGGAGTAACCGCGCCTTGCACCGAACGGGTGCTCGACGCGGAGCCGAATTGTACCATGAGCCTTCGAATGGCCTCCAAGACCACCACCTCCACCGCGCTCATCCAGTCCAAGCAGTGGGGCCGCATCGAAGTCTTCCCCTCCGCGGTCGCCGCCATCGCGGGCCACGCCGCCATGCGCTGCTACGGCATCAGCGGCACGGCGGGTCGCGGGCTCCGCGACGGCTTCGCCGAGCTCCTCAGGCGCGAGAACGCCGACAAGGGCGTCGACGTGGTTCAGTCCGAAGAGGGTCTCTTGATCGACGTCTACGTCATCGTCCAGTACGGCATCCGGATCTCCGAGGTCGCCCACAACCTCCAGGAGACGGTCAAGTTCGAGGTCGAGCGATCGGTCAACGTGCCCGTGCTCAAGGTCAACGTCAACGTGCAGGGCGTTCGCGAAGAGCGCCGCTGATGGTGTCGGCAGCAAGGGCCACGGGCGTGGACGGACCGCTCTTCAAGCGAGCGCTGCTGGGCAGCCTGAGCTGGCTGGCCGCCAACCACGAGGAGGTGAACCGCCTCAACGTCTTCCCGGTCCCCGACGGCGACACCGGAACGAACATGCTGCTCACGCTCCAGTCCGCGGTCGAGGATGTCCGGGAGTCGAACGCCGCGGAGGTGAGCAAGATCGCCAAGCTCGCGTCCCACGGAAGCCTGATGGGGGCGCGCGGCAACTCCGGCGTGATCCTGTCCCAGATCTTTCGTGGCTTCGCGCGCGCGGTCGAGGGCAAGACCTCTCTCACGCCATCCGAGCTCGCGGCAGCGCTGGAGGAGGCGGCCAACGCCGCCTACCGCGCCGTGAACAAGCCGACCGAGGGCACCATACTCACCGTCGCACGGGAGGCTGGACGCGCGGCAGCGACGGCCGCGAGCGGTCCGGACGCCACCGTGCCCCGCGTCATCGCGGCGGCGGCCGCGGGCGCGCGCGCCGCCGTCCTCAAAACACCCAGCCAGCTGCCGATCCTTCGCGAGGCAGGCGTTGTCGACGCAGGTGGGTTCGGGCTCGAGCTGATCCTCGAGGGCATGCTCAAGTCCGTCGAGGAGTCCGACTCCGCACTGGCCGCGCTGTCTGAAGCCCGTAAGCCGGTGAGCCCCGCCGCGCAGGTCGCACTCGACCTTCCCGAGGGCGGCTGGGGCTACTGCACCGAGTTCCTCATCGAAGGCAACAACCTCGACACCGAGCTGATACGAAGCCAGATCGAGTCGCTGGGCAACTCTGTGCTCGTCGTCGGCGAGCCCGAGCTGGTGAAAGTCCACGTCCACACCGACGACCCGACCAGGGTCATCAACCTGGCCGGTGGCTACGGCAAGCTCATGAAGATCAGCGTCGGCGATATGTCGACGCAGCATCGGCGAATCCTCGACAGCGAGGGCGCCGGCGGGGCGGCCAAGGCGTCCCGGGCCAACGGCGTGGGCCTGGTCGCCGTTGTCGCCGGTCGCGGGATGGTGGACATCTTTCGCGGGCTTGGGGTCGACGCGATCATCGAGGGCGGCCAGACGATGAATCCGAGCACGCAGGACATGCTTACCGCGATCGACTCGCTGCCCTACGACGAGGTCGTCCTGCTCCCCAACAACGGCAACGTGATCGCAGCGGCCAAGCAGGTCGTCGGACTGACCAAGAAGAAGGTGCACGTCGTCGAGACGCACAGCATGCCGCAGGGAGTGTCGGCCGTAGTCGCGTTTCGGCCGGAGCGTCCGGCCGCCGAAAACTTGAAAGCGATGAGGGCTGAGGCCGAACGTGTCCAGACGATCGAGGTCACCCACGCCGTCCGCGACACGAGAAGCAACGGTCTTCGCGTCCGGAAGGGCGACGTCATCGGTCTCATCAACGACCGCCTCGAGTTCGCCGGCGGCGACTACGCCGAGGTCGTGCACAAGGCGCTGAGCAAGCTCGGTCCGGATTCGTATGAGCTCGTCACCGTCTATCGGGGCGAGCAGGCCAGCGACGCGGAGCTCGCGACGCTCGAGTCTGAGATTCGCACGAGCTACCCCAGCCTCGAGGTCGAGGTTCAGCAGGGCGGACAGCACCACTACCCGTTCATCCTCTCGGTCGAGTAGCTCTCACCACCGAATGACGCGGACGTTCGCGGTCGTCACCGACTCGACTGCCGACCTGCCGCAGGAATGGCACGAGCGCTATGGCATCGAGGTCGTGCCCTTGAAGGTGCTGTTCGGCAAGGAGACTTTTCGCGATGGCGTCGACATGACCAACGAGCAGTTCTTCCAGCGACTCGGGGCCGCGACGACCCTGCCGACGACCTCGGCTCCGTCACCGGGAGAGTTTGCCGAGGTCTACCGGCGTCTGGCCGAAGACCACGACGGCTGCATCTCGATTCACATCGGCGCGCAGCTGTCCGCCACGGCCGAGGCGGCGCGGATCGGAGCGCAGGCCGTCGAGGGTTTCAAGGTCAATGTGGTCGACAGCCAGACGGTCTCGATGCCGGTCGCGTTTCTCTGCCGCGTGGCCGCCGAGTCTGAAAGCCTCGAAGCCGCGACTGCCGCGGTCGAGCAGCGGGTGCCGAAGACCCGGGTGCTGGCGCTGCTGGACACGTTGCGCTACCTCGAGATGGGTGGCCGGCTCAACCGCGCGCAGGCGATGATCGGCACGATGCTCGACCTCAAGCCTCTCCTTCTTGTCGCCGACGCTGAGATCAAGCCTGTCGACCGGGTGCGCACCCGCTCGCGCGCGATCCCGCGCATGATCGAGTACTTCAAGGGCGACCTGCCCGTCGAGCACATGGCCGTGATGCACGCCCAGGCCGCGGACGAGGCCGAGCAGATCGCCGCCGCGCTGCGCAAGGACATTCCAGACGGCGAGATTACGGTCGGTCAGATCGGCAGCGTTCTCGGCACCCACACAGGCCCGAAAGCGCTAGGAATCGTGTACCTCAAGCGCTGACTGAGAAATCGGCCGCCAGCCGGACATTGTGGCCTGGCAACGGCCAGACGCGCAGCACCGGCGGCGTCACCGCGACGAGCTTGGGCAGGGCGCGCGTCAGCAGCCGGAAGACCTGCTGGTGCCCGCGACCCCACGGCAGCGCGTACTGCTTGCGCAGTGCCGGCGGCAGCAGTCCGGTCGTGACCAGCTCCAGCGGCACAAACGCGGCCCCGGGTAGGCGAAGCACGCGAGGCCGGACCACGAGTCGCGACAGCTCGAGCGCCGTCTGGCCGACCTCGAGCTCGGTCGCGATCATCCCGTCGACGTAATCGCGAAAATCGGCGAACGCCCGCGGAAACTTCGACCGCGGCACTCCCAGCAGCTCGGCGGCAGTGTTCATCTGGTCGTAGAACTCTTCGCGCTGTCCCGCCGAGAGCCTGCGGACGAACGTCTCATACGTTGCCAGCGCCGAGTCGACGAGGGTCGCGTGCACCCACAGAAGCAGGTCGGGATCGAGCGCGTGGTAATCCCGACCCTTGACCCGCGCGTGCACTCGGTTGACGTTTCGCGCGGCTGCAAGAGCCGTCTCTTTGTCGCCGAAGACGATGGCCATCGTCAGCCGAACCGTCCGCCGCAGTCGATACAGCGGTCGCTGGCGGAAGTCGGAGTGCTCGTCGACGCCTGCGGCCACCTTCGGATGCGCCAGCTGCATCAGGAGCGCGCGGCCGCCACCGAGCAGCAGCACGTTTTCGCGGTTGACGCGCCGGATGATCGAGTCGTCGGCGAACAGCCCCGGACGCATGTCACTCATTTAATCTCACAGGGACTGTGGGGCAGCAGGTCTTGATCTTCGGTGCGGCCTTCCTCGGTTCGGCCGTCGAAGCGACCGAAGCGCTGACGATCGTCCTCGCCGTCGGGCTCACCCGCGGCTGGCGAGCCCCGCTCCTCGGCACGGTGGCCGCGATCGTGGCCCTGGCCGCCCTGGTGATCCTTTTCGGCCAGCTCATCGTCACGCGCATCCCCGACTCGGCGCTGAAGCTGCTGGTCGGCACCCTGCTCCTCCTGTTCGGGCTGAACTGGCTGCACAAGGCGGTGCTGCGCTCGGCGGGCGCGGTGGCGATGCGCGACGAGGCCCGCGCCTACCAGCAGACGGTTTCGCAGCTGCAGGAGACCCAATCGCGGACCGACTGGGTCGGCTTCGTGCTCGCCCTGAAAGGTGTGTTTCTCGAGGGGCTCGAGGTCGTCTTCATCGTCATCGGTGTCGGCGGAACGGGACACGGCCTCGCGACGGCGGTCGCGGGCGGGCTTGTCGCCGCCGCGGTGGTCGCGGCCACTGGCTTTTTCGTCCGAAGGCCGCTCGCACGCGTTCCCGAAAACACTTTGAAGTACGGCGTCGGCGTGATCCTCACCAGCCTCGGCACCTTCTGGGCAGCCGAGGGGATGGGGGCAACCTGGCCCGGTGACTTTCTCAGCATCTTCGTGCTCGTCGCGGTCTACTTCGGCGCCTCGAGGCTGGCGGTGGAGCTCATACGAAGGCCGGCGCTCGCGTGAGCTTCCTCCGCGCCGCCGTGCGCCAGGTCGTCGGCCTTTTCGTCTCCGACTGGGTCCAGGGCGGCGTCGTGCTCGCGATCATCGCGGCCGGCTGGCTTGCCGTCTCGCGGCTGGGCACTCCCGCGGTCGTGGTCTTCGTTCTTCTCATCGCCGCTCAGCTCGTCTGGTTTGCGCGAGCAGAAGGAGTCAGGAGGTCGCGGCCGCAATCTCCGAGTTGAAGCGCTTGATCAGCGGCCCGTAAAACGCGTCGATGTCGCTTCCGATCTTGTCGACGTTGTACGTCGCGAGCTTGGTGCGGTCGCTGTCCAGGCTCGACTGATACTGGACGACCGCGGCGTCGTCTCCTGCGATCTGCGCGTCGAGCTGTTTGGCGAAATCGCTCACGAACGTCTGCAGGTCGACCATCAGGGAGTGAAGGTCTATCGGCAGGCCGGGCGCCGTCGATTGTCGCACCGCCTGCACGACATCGGTCTGCATCGTGGCCAGCGTCCCTTTCGCCGACGTGTAGTCGCCGGAGCCGGACTGGTTGTTGAGGGTGTCGAGCTCACCGAGGGCGGTGTATAGCGAGTGCCAGAAATGACCGTCGAGCACCTGGTCCGACGCGATCATTCGCGCCGCCGCCAGTGCTTTGCGGGCGTGTCCGATACGCGCCGACTCCCGGTCGACCGTGCTGTGCCCGACGAGCGTCAGCCACCGGCTGGAAACAAGCTGGCCCTGGACCGATGCGAGCGACGAATCGTCCACGTTGATCGTCGACGCCGCGGCCTGCGAGCTGGTCACCGACCTGTCCACGAGCCCCACCGCCTGCTGGGGATTGAAAGTCCCGCTGCCGCCCAGAGCCGCGACCTCGCTATCGATCTCGTTGAAAGATGTGTTGAGCGCGTTCTGATGTGACACGACCGCATTCAGCGTGCGTTCGGCGCTCGAGCTGAGGGCGCCCGCATAAACGATGCCCGCCCCCGCGTAGAAGATGACCCCTATGATCAAAACGCCTAGCACGGCGATCTCGATCTGTTTGCGACCCACCCAATTAATCTA
>DATKFA010000316.1:0-2836 GCA_035511715.1 Candidatus Acidiferrum sp.
ACGGCGAACAGCCTGTCGAAGTCCTCGAGCGTGGTGTCCTCGATGCTGGCCGCCTTGGAGATGCCGGCGTTGGCGACCAGGATGTCGAGGCGGTCGCCGACGATGGCGCGGACCTGCCTGGCCAGGGCGTGCGGACCTTCGGGCTTGCGCAGGTCAGCGCCGACCTTTTCGGCCTTGCGGCCGGCCTCGCGGATCACGGCAACGACAGCGTCGGCGTCCTTCTCGCTGCTGCCGTAATGCACCAGCACCTGGGCGCCGGCTGCGGCGAGTGCCAGCGCGCTCGCGCGGCCAATGCCGCGCGAAGCGCCGGTGACCAGGGCCGTTTTTCCGGAAAGACTGGCCATGGTCATGGTCCTCAGGCGTTGGTGCCGCCGTCGACGGTCAGGCTGGCGCCCGTGATGTAGCTCGCGTCCGGGCCGGCGACGAAGGCCACCAGCGCGGCGACGTCTTCGACATGGCCGTACCGCTTCAGCGCCGTGTTCTCGATCTGCGGCGTCGCCCAGTCGCCGTCGGCGGGGTTCAGGTCGGTGTCGATCGGGCCAGGCTGGACGTTGTTCACCGTGATGCCGCGGGGGCCGACCTCGCGGGACAGGCCTTGCGTGAACATCTTCACCGCGCCCTTGGTCGCGGAGTAAGCCGCCAGGCCCGGCGTCATCATCCGCTCGCCCACGCAGGAGCCGATGCTGACGATGCGGCCGCCGTCCCGCAGGTGCTTGAGCGCGGCCTGGGTGGCGATGAACACGCCGCGTACATTGAGGTCGATCATCCGATCCAGCTCTTCCAGGGTGGCCTCTTCGAAGGGCTTGGGGATGGCGGTGCCCGCATTGTTCACCAGGATGTCGAGCCGGCCGAAGGTCTTGACGGTCTTTTCCACCGCGGCGCTGACGGCCTTGGCGTCGGTCGCATCGGCCTGGATCGCGATTGCCTTGCCGCCGGCGCCCTCGATGTCTTTCACGATGCGGGCGGCGGCATCGGCGCCCTTGGTATAGGTGATCGCCACGCTGGCGCCGTCGGCGGCCAGCCGCTTGGCGATGGCCGCGCCGATGCCACGGGAAGCTCCGGTGACGAGAGCTGTCTTATTGGTCAGGTTTGCCATGGGATGTGTCCTTTCAAGGTGATGGATGAGGGAAGCTCAGTTCACGCCCTGCGGCGTTCCATGTCTCCGGCATGACGATCTCTGCACGACCCTCCTCAACGCGCCGAGCGTACCGTGACCGGAGTGCGGACGATAGGATCGAAGTGTCCGAGTATTGTGCTCGATCGTCCACCGAGCTAACGTACCCTGCGTCTGGACGTTCTCACGGACATACTGACGCGCGTCCGCCTGAGCGGGACTCTACTCTTTCACTACGAGCTGAGCCTGCCCTGGAGTCTGGCTTTGCCCGCGCTGCCAGACGCGGTGTTCCACTACCTGAGCCGGGGGTCGGCCACGCTCGCTTTCGAGGGCGGGAAGGAGGTCCGCATGGATGAGGGCGATTTCGTCCTCATCGCTCGCGGCGAGCCTCATGTTCTTGGGTCAGATCACAAGACGAAACCGTTCCCGCTTCACGATCTCCATCGACCACCCGCCCACGTCGATATCGTTCGTTACGGGGGTGGGGGACAACCGTTCTCGACGATGATTTGCGGCTACTTCAGTCTGTCGCGACCTTCCCGAAGCAGCGTGTTCGATTTGCTTCCACCCATGCTTCGACTGAAGTCGATGGCGGGACGCGATTGGCTCGAGGTGCTTCTGAAGCGCATGGTGACCGAGTGTGAACTCGGACTACCCGGTCAAATGGCGGCGCTCTCGAGAATGACCGAAATGCTCTTCGTCGAGGTTCTCCGGAGTTGGACCATATCTCTGCGCCCTGGCGAAGGCGGATGGCTCGGCGCACTAAGAGACCCGCACATCGGAAAGGCCCTTCAGTTGATCCATGAACGACCCGATCAGCCTTGGACTCTCCGCGAGCTCGGGCGGCACGTGGGCCTGGGCCGCTCGGCGTTCGCAGGCCGCTTTACCACCCTCGTTGGCCAACCCATGAACCGTTATCTGATCGCGCACCGGATGGAGGAGGCCGCCTCTCTGATCGAATCCAGCGACGATGGAATAGCAGAGATCGCCGCCCGCGTTGGCTACGAAACGACGTCAGCGTTCTCGAAGCTCTTCCGTCGATATCATGGCACGTCGCCCGGCCGTTTCAGAACCGCACTCAGAGCGACGAGCCATTCGGAATAGTGCGACCTTGTCTTTGGTCGGTGAGCACTTGGCGCCGCAGACAAGTGTGTGTCCTTCCCGCGCGCCCGTCGCCTTCGTCGTCTTCAGGTCCACGCGAAGCGCTGGCCGACGAGCCTTTCGGAGACCTCCCACAGTCGGTCGGCGTTCGCGGGGTCGAGCGCGTACGACTTGACGCCGGCGAGCGCGTCGGGCGCGTCGTTCACCGCGGCGACGTGGCAGTCCTCGAGGTAGAGCGCGCCGCGTCCCTCCAGCTCCGGGGCCGTCGCGGCGAACACCGACGTCGCGGCGCCGGCCTCCACCGTCTTGAATTTCATCCCGGCCGTGCGGCCGGCGAGGAATGCGTAGTCGTCGGCCGTCAGGTGGCGCGTCAGCTCCGTCATGATGCCACCCGGGTGGAGCGCGAGCGCGTGCACGCCGTGCGACCCGAGGCGGCGGTCGAGGCCGACGGCGAAGAGGATGTTCGCCGTCTTCGCTTGACCGTACGACTGCCACTTGTCGTACGGCCGGTGCTCGAACTGGATGTCCTCGAAGACGACCGGCGACATGTGATGGCCGCGCGAGCTGACCGACACGACGCGGCTCGGCGCGCCGGCGCGCAGCGCCGGCACGAGGAGGCAC
>DATKFA010000317.1:0-2202 GCA_035511715.1 Candidatus Acidiferrum sp.
GCGTCGTCCGCCACGTTGGGGATGTCGCGCGTGATCTCCTCGGGGCCGAGCTTGGTCTCGCGAGCTTCCGACTCGTACTCCTCGATGTGGATCGAGGTGTACATGTCTTCCTTCACGACCCGCTCCGAGAGCAGGATCGCGTCCTCGAAGTTGTAGCCCTCCCAGGGCATGAAGGCGACCAGCACGTTGCGGCCAAGAGCCATCTCACCGTTGTCGATCGCCGGACCGTCGGCGAGGATGTCGCCCTTCTCCACGTGCTGTCCGGGCTTCACGACCGCGCGGTTGTTGAGGCAGGTGCCCTGGTTCGACCGCGCGAACTTCTGCAGCGGGTAGTGCTTCTCGGGTCCGCCGTTGTCCGGCTTGACGACGATCTCGAACACCGGCGTCGCGTGCACGTTTTTCAGCTCTTTCGGGTGCGCGATGTCGACGACCGTCCCGGCGACGTCGGCGACGATCATCTCGCCCGAGTCCTTGGCGGCGTAGTACTCGACACCAGTGCCCACGAGCGGCGCGTCGGTGACGAGCAAGGGCACGGCCTGGCGCTGCATGTTCGCGCCCATGAGGGCGCGGCCGGCGTCGTCGTGCTCGAGGAAGGGGATCATGGCCGTCGCCACCGAGACGATCTGCTTCGGCGACACGTCCATGTACTGGATGTTCTGAATCTCTTCGATCTTGAAGTCGCCCCGAGCCCGTGCGGGCACGCGCGCGTCGACAAATGTGCCCTCCGGGGTGAGGGCGGCGTTCGCCTGGGCGATGCCGAACATGTCCTCCTCGTCGGCGGACAGGAACTCGACCTCATCAGAGACCCAGGGGACGATGTCGATCGACGCGACACGCGCCTTCACCAGCTTCTGGATCGCCTTGTCATCGAGGACCTCATGCGCGGCAAGAACCTCGGTTCCCTTCGCGTCGACGGCCGGGCGGCGCAGCGCACGCCCGACGAACTTGCTCGCCGTGTCCTGGTTGATCGACACGCGGTTGTAGACGCGGCGGAACGGCGTCTCGATGAAGCCGAACTCGTTCACCTTGGCGTACGTCGCCAGGTTGCCGATGAGGCCGATGTTCGGGCCTTCCGGGGTCTCGATCGGGCAGATGCGCCCGTAGTGGCTGTGGTGCACGTCGCGAACGTCGAAGCCCGCGCGCTCACGCGACAGTCCACCGGGACCCAGCGCGGAAAGCCGGCGCTTGTTCGTCAGCTCGGAAAGCGGGTTGTGCTGGTCCATGAACTGGGACAGCTGGCTCGAGCCGAAGAACTCCTTGATCGCAGCCACCACCGGGCGCGCGTTGATCAGCGATGCCGACGTGACCGTGTGCGGGTCGCTGATCGTCATGCGCTCCTTGATGATTCGCTCCATCCGGATGAGACCCATGCGGAACTGGTTCTGCAGGAGCTCGCCCACCGCGCGGACTCGGCGGTTGCCGAGGTGGTCGATGTCATCGGGGATCTGCTTCTCGCGCGGCGCGTTGTTGAGCTCGATCAGCTTGCGGATGAAGGCGATGAAGTCGCCCTTCTCCAGGATGCGCAGCTCGCGCTGGCGGACGCGCTCGAGGATGTCCTCCTCGTCGCGGCCCAGGCGCTTGTCGACCTTGTAGCGGCCGACGCGGCCGAGGTCGAAGCGTCGCGGGTTGAAGAACAGCGACTGCAGCAGGTTGCGCGCGTTGTCCACGCTGGGCGGATCGCCGGGGCGGACCCGTCGGTACAGCTCGAGCAGCGCGTCCTCGGTCTTGGAGGTGGTGTCCTTCTCGAGCGTCGCCTCCATGTAGCGATGCTCGGGATTGTTGTCCACGTCGCCGAACAGCTCGGCCAGCGCGCGCTTCTGCGCCTCCCGGTCGTTCTCGGTGCCCTTCAGCTGCGGCAGCTCGAGGGCCTTGAGGAGCACGGTGACCGGGACCTTGCGCTTGCGGTCGATCTTGACCGTCAGCAGGTCCTTGGCGGAGGTCTCGATCTCGAGCCAGGCGCCGCGGTTGGGGATCAGCTTGGCGCCAAAGAGCTTGCGGCCCGTGTTCGGGTCCTCAGCCGCGGTGAAGTACACGCCCGGGGAGCGCACGAGCTGCGACACCACGACGCGCTCGGTGCCGTTGACGATGAACGTCCCCTCGTCCGTCATCATCGCGAAGTCGCCCATGTAGACCTCGCTCTCCTTGATCTCCCCCGTCTCCTTGATGGTCAGCCGGGTGCGGATCCGGAGCGGCGCCGCGTAG
>DATKFA010000318.1:0-5285 GCA_035511715.1 Candidatus Acidiferrum sp.
GCGCGACCAACACCCCTCCTCGGGCACGAAAAGTGTTGATGGTCGCGACTAACGCGCGTGGGGTGCGCGCGTCTTGAATGACTTCTTCAGCAACCAGGCCCTCGCGAGCCTGACCGCCCACCTGCTGCCGGGCCTGTGGCCGTTCGTCGCGGCGGTCATCGTGTCCGTGGCCGTCGTCCCGGTCGCGATCTACCTCTCGCGCCGCTTTGGATGGATCGTGGAGCCTGGCGGCCGGCACGCCCACTCCAAGCCTATGCCGCTGCTGGGCGGCCTTGCGATGTACGCGGGATTCGCCGTCGCCGTCGCGATCTTCGCCCCCGAGTTCAACGAGACGCCGGGCGTCCTGATCGTGTCCGGCCTTGCGATGGCGCTGCTCGCGATCGACGACCGCAGGCCGATGCAGCCCTGGGTCAAGCTCGCGGTCCAGATCGGCCTCGGGCTGCTGGCGGTGTCGATATTCGGGATCGAGATCAAGTTCTTCAGCCTCCCCGGCAACCACATCGTCCATCTCGGTCTGCTGGTCACGCCGGTCAGCCTGTTCTGGCTGGTCGGGATGCAGAACGCCATCAACTTCCTCGATGGCGCGGACGGCCTCGCCGCGGGCGTCACCGCGATCGTCGCGGTGGTGCTGATGCTCGCGGCCGGCGAGCTCGGCCAGGTCGAGATCGTCAAGCTCAGCGGCGCCCTCGCCGGCTGTTGCGTCGGGTTCCTGATGTTCAACTTCCCACCCGCTCGCATCTTCATGGGCGACTCCGGAGCGCACTTCCTCGGCATCGCGCTCGGCATGATCTCGATCCTCGGGGTGGCCAAGGTCGCCGTGGCTTTCGCCCTCGCGGCGCCCGCGCTGGCGCTCGCGGTGCCGATCGCCGACACCGGCTGGGCGATCGTGCGACGCCGCCGGCGGAAGGCCTCGGTAGCGACGCCGGACCTGATGCACCTGCATCATCGCCTGCAGTCGTTTGGGCTGGATCCACGGCAGACGTGTTTCGTCTTCTACTCGGCAAGCGCCCTGCTGGGCGCGGTGGGGCTGACGCTTTTCGGTCACGGGCGGATCCTCGCGGTGGTGCTGGCGGTGACCGCGGTGATGGTCGCCACGGTCGCAGCCGACCTGCTGGAGCACGCGGGCTGGCGAATTCCGGCGCCGTGGTTGGGCCGGCTTCTGGGCGTCTCTGGTTCCCGGTAGGATTTAGCGCGGGCATGCGCCCATCGAGTCAGGGTCCTAGCGGGGCCGACATGGCGGGAATAGGGCTCTATTTGGCCGCCGCTGTCTTGCTTCCTCTGCTCGGTGGCGTGGCTCTCGACAGGGTCTTGGGTACGGCGCCCGTCTTCGTCCTCGTTGGCCTGGTGGTAGGCCTGGCGGCCGGCGCGACAGGCATCTGGTTGAAGGTGAGGGAGTTGTCGAAGTGACGTCAGGTGGCCTGCTGAGGCAAACAGTGGTGGTCTGCGCCATCGCCGCCGTCGCCGCCACCGCGATCGCTTGGGCGCTGGGGCACCCTGCTGCCGGCCTCGCGATGGCGGCGGGACTGGTGCTGGGTTCGCTCAACGGCTACCTGATCCAGGGTCTGCTGAATCGGGGGACTCCATTCGTCGCCGCGAGCCTGATGCGGATCCTGTTCTTCAGCTCACTCGTGTTGATCGCCGCGTTCACCCTTCGCACCAACGCGTGGGCGCTGGCGCTTGGCCTCGGCCTGGCCCAGCTGGCGCTGGTCGGGGTCGGCATCCGAAGGGGGCTCCGCCATGATCCTTCGCGATAACTCTTTTGGCACCCACCCGACTGTCAACCTCGGCTGTGGAACGCTGTGCACGATCAACTACGACAGCGTCATCTCCAGCGCCCTTGCCGTGGTGCTCACCGTCGCGGTCGGCCTGTGGATCCGGTCTCAGCTGAGAAGCGGCGAGCCGGGTAAGGTCCAGGCCGTGTTCGAATGGGGTTACGACCAGCTGCGGTCTCTGATCAAGACCAACGTTTCGGAAGACGCGCTCTTCATCATTCCGCTGGCGCTCACGCTGTTCCTTTACATCCTCATCGCCAACTGGCTGGAGCTGCTGCCGCTGGCGATCTTCCCAGTCCTTCACGGCGCCAACGCCGACCTCAACCAGACCCTGGCGATGGCGCTGATCGTCATCGCGGTGGTGCAGTGGTACAGCGTCAGGGTTCTGGGATGGCGAGGCTACTTCCGCCGCTTCACGAAGCCTTTCGAGATGCCGCTCGCCTTTCGCATCGCGTTCATGCCCTTCAACATCCTGGAAGAGATCGTCAAGCCGGTCACTCTCTCGCTGCGGCTCTTCGGCAACATCTTCGCCGGCGCCGTGATGATTGCGCTGATCGCCGGCTTCGGCACGCTCGCCCTGCCCGGGATCGGCACTGTCGGCGGGACCATACTGGGCACGATCCTTCTAGCGATCTGGAAGGCTTTCGACGTAATTTTCATCGGCTTCATCCAGGCGTTCATCTTCATGCTGCTGACGGTCATCTATTTCGGCGCGGCCCGCGAGGGCCTCGAGCACGAACACCATTAGGAGGGTTCCATGACAGACCACGGACTTGTTCTCGCCGGTGCACTGATCGGATTCGGCCTGGCCATCGGGCTTGGGGCGGTGGGCGCAGCCTTCGGTGACGGTCTTGCCGGCAACGCCTTCATCGGCGGCGTGGCGCGGCAGCCGGAGGCTCAAGGCCGGATGATCCCCTGGCTGTTCACGATCGTCGGTCTCGTGGAAGCCATGTACTTCATCAACCTGGCGTTCGGCTTCGTGTTCCTGTCGAACGTTCCAGCCAAGTAGCCGCATGGCGTATCTAGCGACCACGGGCACGTCGGGGGTCATCGACATCAATGGAACGGTGATCGTCGAGATCCTGACGTTCCTGATCATGCTGGCGGTGCTTGCTCGATACGTCTATCCGCAGGTGGTGCGGTTGGCTGAAGCGCGCCAACGCGCGATCGCGGATCAGCTCCGCCAGGCCGAGAAGGACCGAGCCGACGCCGAGGGGCGCATCAAAGAGGCACAGGCAAGCCTCGACGAGGCCCGCAAGACCGCACAGCAGGTGATCGATGCCGCGAACAAGTCCGGAGAGCAGCTCCGGCAGGACCTCAGGCAGAAGGCCGAGGAAGACGCCAGGCGGATCGCGGAGTCGGCTCGCAAACAGATCGAGTCGGAGCGCGACCAGGCGATTCGCTCTGTCCGCGCGGAGGTGGCCAACCTCGTCGTCCAGGCGACCGAGAAGGTCATCGGCGAAGCGCTCGACGAACGAAGGCACATGGCGCTCATCCAGCGGTCGATCGAGGAGGTCGCGGGTGGCGACGGCCGCGGCTAAGCAGGGCGGCACCAGCCGCGCTGCCAGGCGCTACGCGAAGGCCATCTTCGAGCTCGCGCAGCAGGACAAGGAGATCGAGGAGTGGGCAAGGAGGCTTGCGCGGATACGCGAGCTGTTCTCGGATGATCGTGTGACCGCCGTGCTGACCAATCCCACGATCGCCACCGAGGCGCGCGAGCAGCTGATCATCGGCTTGGCCGGGCTGGACAAGGAGGCGACCAACTTCGCCCGCCTGCTCATCGAGTCGGGCAGGGTCAACGAGGCCGAATCGATCGAGGACGAGTTTCAGCGGCTCAGCGATGACGCCGCCGGCCGCGTGCGGGCCACCGCCACCACGGCGGTCGAGCTTTCGACCGACATTCGCGAGGACATACGGCGCGACCTCTCCGAGCGTTTGAACAAGGACGTCCGGCTGAGCGTCGTCGTGGACCCTCGGATTCTCGGCGGACTGAGGCTGCAGTTCGGCGACCACGTCATCGATGCCACCGTCGCCACGCGACTGGAACAGCTGCGCCGACGACTGGTCATGAACTAGGAGTTATCGAGTGAGCATCAGCACCAAAGAGATCTCGGAGGTACTCAAAGAGCGGCTCAAAGACTTCGACGCGAGCCTGGTCTCCGCCGACGTCGGGCGGATCGTCGCCGTCGGCGACGGCATCGCGCAGATCTATGGGCTGCGGAGCGCTATGGCGGGGGAGCTGCTCGAGTTCCCCCATGAGACCTACGGCCTGGCGCTCAACCTGGAAGAGGACCAGGTGCGCTCGGTCATCCTCGGCGAGTACGGCCACCTGCACGAGGGTGACGAGGTCAAGACGACCGGCCGGCTGCTCGAAGTGCCGGTCGGTGACGAGCTGCTCGGCCGCATCGTGAACCCGCTGGGTGTGCCGCTCGACGACAAGGGCCCGATCAAGACGAGCAAGACGCTGCCGGTCGAGCGAATCGCGCCCGGGGTCATCACGCGCAAGCGCGTCGACAGCCCCGTTCAGACGGGCATCAAGGCGATCGACGCGATGATCCCGATCGGGCGCGGCCAGCGCGAGCTGATCATCGGCGACCGGTTCACCGGCAAGACCACGGTCCTGCTGGACACCATCATCAACCAGAAGGGCAAGGATCTCTTCTGCATCTACGTCGCGATCGGCCAGAACGCTGCGTCGGTCGCCCGCGTCGCCGCGACCCTGGAAGAGAACGGCGCGATGGATTACACGATCATCGTGGCCGCCACCGCCGCCGATCCCGCCTCGCTCCAGTACATCGCCCCTTATGCCGGCTGCGCCATGGGCGAGCACTTCCTGGAGAGCGGCAGGGAGGCGTTGTGCTGCTACGACGACCTGACCAAACAGGCGTGGGCCTACCGTGAGCTTTCGCTGAACCTGCGCCGCCCGCCTGGGCGTGAGGCCTACCCGGGCGACGTCTTCTACCTGCACTCCCGCCTGCTCGAGCGCGCGGCGAAGATGAACCAGGCACACGGCGGCGGCTCCCTCACGGCCCTTCCAGTCATCGAGACGCAGGCCAACGACGTCTCGGCGTTCATCCCGACCAACGTCATCTCCATCACCGATGGCCAGATCTACCTGCAGGCCGACCTCTTCAACGCCGGCCAGCGCCCCGCCCTCAACGTCGGCATCAGCGTATCCCGCGTCGGCGGTGATGCCCAGACCAAGGCGATGCGCCAGGTCGCGGGCAAGCTCCGCCTCGACCTCGCCCAGTACCGCGAGCTGGCGGCGTTCGCCCAGTTCGCGTCCGACCTCGACACCCAGACGCGAAACCAGCTTGAACGCGGCGCGCGTCTCACCGAGCTTCTGAAGCAGGACAAGTACCAGCCCGTGCCGCTGGGTGAGCAGGTCGCGGTGCTGTACGCCGGCACCCAGGGACACCTCGACAAGGTTCCGGTCAACCGAGTGCGCGAGTGGGAGGCCGGCTTCGTCCGCTTCCTGAAGAGCGAACGCGCCGGCGTCCTCGCGGAGATCGA
>DATKFA010000319.1:0-2524 GCA_035511715.1 Candidatus Acidiferrum sp.
TCAGTACCGCACGGTCACGCCGGAGGAGATGGAAGACCTGTTCGGCGACTCCGGCGGGTTCGGCGACATCTTCGGGTCGATCTTCGGCGGCCAGCGCGGGCGCACGCGCCAGCCACAGCCCCAACGCCAGATGGACGTGGAGCTGCCGATCACGGTCAGCCTCGTCGAGCTGTACACCGGCGCGAGCCGCACGGTCGAGCTGCCTGGCGGGCGCAGGGTGGAGGTCAAGGTGCCGGCGGGGGTGAAGGAAGGGACCGTCTTGCGCGTGCCGGGGCTGCGCGCCACCGTGCAGGTCGCGCCGGACCCGATCTTCACCCGCGAAGGCAAGGACCTTCGAGTCGTCGTGCCGGTGCCGCTCAAGGTGGCGCTGCAGGGCGGCGAGGTCGCTGCGCCGACGATCAAGGGCGGCCAGGTCAAGTTCAAGGTCCCGGCCGAGACCCAGAACGGGACCAAGATCCGCCTGCGCGGCCTCGGCCTGCCCGACCCGAAGGGCGGACCGCCGGGCGAGATGTACGCAGAGGTGCGCGTCCAGCTCCCTGTCCCGATGGACGAGAACACGCGCCATTGGGCGGCAGAGCAACCCAGCTGAAAATCGCCGTCTGATGCGAGCCCGGCGCGTGCTGCTGCCGCTCGTCTTCATCTCCGGCATGGCCTCTCTCGGCGTCGAGTTCGGCGCGTCGCGGCTGCTCGCTCCGTATTTCGGAACGAGCCTTTACGTATGGGGCGTGCTGATCGGACTGATCCTCATCTACCTCTCGGTCGGGTACGTGATCGGCGGTCGGCTGGCGGATCGATTTCCGCGCGAAGACGTCCTCTTTCAGATCACAGCGTGGGCGGGATTGTGGATCGGCATCATCCCGCTCGTCAGCTATCCGATCCTGCTCGCGTCGCAGCAGGGCTTCAAGGAGATCAGCGTCGGGCTCGTGCTGGGGACCCTGCTCGCGGTGGTGCTGATGTTTGCGGCGCCGGTGATCTTGCTCGGGTGCGTCAGCCCCTTTGCGATCCGGCTCCTGCTGCGCGACGTCGAGACGGGCGGCAACACCGCCGGCCGTGTCTACGCGCTGTCGACCGCCGGCAGCATCCTGGGCACGTTCCTCCCCGTGTTCTGGTTCATCCCCACCTATGGCACGCGACCCACCCTCGAGGGATTCGCGCTCGTGCTGGTGGCAGTGTCGATCGCGGGTCTGTGGCCGCGGCGCCGTCTGTACGCGTCGTTTGCGGCCGTCGTGATCCTCGCGTGGGTCTTCCTGCCCTCAGGGATCAAACCGCCGCAGGTCGGCCAGCTGGTCTACGAGAAGGAGTCTGCGTACGGATACATCCAGGTCGTGCGCGATGGGACGAAGACCGAGCTGATCCTGAACGAGGGCGAGGCGGTCCACTCCATCTACGACCCGAGCTCACTGCTGACCGGTGGTCCATGGGACTACATGCTGGTGGCGAACTCTTTCCGTCCCGCCCAAGCGAGCGAGCTGAGCCCGAAGGACGTGGCGATCCTTGGCCTCGCCGGTGGCACCGCCGCGCGCCAGTACTCGGCGGCATACGGCGACAGCGTCCAGATCACCGGGGTCGAGATCGACCCGGACATCCTCGACGTGGCGCACCGCTACTTCCACCTCGATGAGCCCAATGTCCACCCGGTCGTAGCGGACGCGCGCTACTGGCTCGACACGCAGGCCGCGCAGTACGACGTGATCGTGATGGACGCGTACCGCCAGCCCTACATCCCGTTTCACCTCACGACGAGGGAGTTCTTCACCGAGGTGCGAGACCATCTGCGGCCGGGCGGAGTCGCCGTGGTCAACGCGGGCCGGACGAGAAGCGACTACAGGCTCGTCGACGCCCTGGCCAGCACGATGGCCGCCGTCTACCCGACGGTGTTTCTCGTCGACGTGCCGGAGTTCTCGAACACTCTGATCTACGGCACCACCGAGCCTGTGTCTCTCACGGATGTCGAGCACAACCTTTCGCTGGTCAATGAGCCGGTGGCTCAGGACGTCGCACAGAACGTCCTCGACGCCGGCTCGCTACGCGTCTCGCCTTATCACGACCAGGTCTTCACGGACGACCTGGCGCCGGTGGAGCGGTTGATCGACGAGATCATCTTCAGCTACGCGACGGGGGGCCGCTGACCCGCGTTACCCGCCAGTGCCGGCAGTCGCGGGTAATTTCGAGTCTCCATACCCGCCAGCGCCGGCAGTCGCGGGTTTCGCGATTCGTTTAGCTCGGCGGGCTGAGGGCGCCTTGGACGCGCTCGCCGGCGATTGATTGATCCTCTGCCAGGCACAGCAGCCGCACTCGGCCCGTAGCGACCACCTGGTCTTGCTCATCTAACACCTGCGCCGTCCAGACCTGGGTCTGCCGGCCGCGCGTCACCGGCCTGGCGACCGCGTGCAGCTTCGCGCCCGCGCGGACCGCGCGGATGAAGCTCGTGTTGTTCTCGAGTCCGACCACGTGCTGCCCGCGCTCACGGGCGAAGAGGTAGGCGCCCATCGACGAAAGCGTCTCGATGATTCCGCAGTGCACG
>DATKFA010000320.1:0-2011 GCA_035511715.1 Candidatus Acidiferrum sp.
CCGTCGTCCAACTGATCGGCAGCGTCCGCACCAAGACCGGTCTCGTCGTCAAGGCGACGCTCGACACGCGCGAGTATCCGATCGGCGTCGAGGTCTCGGACGACGAGATGCAGGGTCTCAACATCGACCGCGATCGATTTCACGGCGACTGGAACTACTCTCTTTCGCCATCGATCCGCCGTGCCGCTTGATCAGGTAATTTCCGATCGGGACCTTAGCGCGCACCCAAGGCCTAACGCGCCTGGGGACTTCGTCCCCCCCGCGTTCCCCCCGGTTTAGGTCGACGCCGGCGCGGCGAAGCCGCGCCTCCGGAGTGCTTGGACTCGCTCGCGATGCTCGCTCTGACGTCTCGGAGGTCGAGAGGCTGAAACCGCCGCGGCGCGGGGATCTCCCCCACGCCGCGGCTTGTCCGTCATCATCGGGGTTGTCGAGGCCACCGCTATGCCGAACGTCGAAACCCTACTCCGCGATCACGTCACCCTCAACGTCGACTGCATCGACCGGCTCTACCTCAACGGGTACGTGCCGAGATTGCAGCGGCCTGAGAATCTCTGGTGGTTCTTCACCCAGCACCGAGGCTGGCCGGTGCCCTCGCCGCAGTTGCTCCGGCGACTGACCGACGAATTCGTCGGCAGCATCGATGCATTCGCCCAGCGGCACCACATCCCGGTTGTTCGGTTTGAGGGAAGCGAGCGAAAGGAAGAGGTCGCACGCAAGTACCTCGGACGCTTCACCGGCGATGAGGGCGTCGTGATGATCGGCGTTGCGCAGGAGATGGTCCCAGGATTCCGCGTGGTCCAGAAGGGGCCGCGCAAGAAGCCGCGCCAGCCACGGAGCGGGGCGCCTTTCTTCTCCTTCTACAGGGGTCAGGTCCACGTCAACCAGTACTACTTCTATCTGCTCGACCGGGATTTCGGGCTCTGCTTCATCAAATTCTCGTCGTACGCGCCTTTCGGCGTTCGCGTCTGGGTCAACGGCCACGAGTGGGCCAAGCGTCAGCTCCGCCGCAAGGGCGTCCGCTACCAGGATCTCGACAACGGCTTCTTCGCCTGCGACGATCCCGAAGCGCTGCAGAAGGTCTGCGACAGGTTCAGTGCGGACGATGTCGAGACCTTCTTCCGGCGATGGCTGCGGCGCTTGCCACATCCCTTCACACGCCAGGACCGCGAGGCAGGGCACACGTACCAGCTTTCGATCCTGCAATTGGAGATGAGCCTCACCCAGGTTTTCGACCGCCCGCTGCACGGCCGCGAATTCTTCGAGGAGGTCATCCGTGACAATCTCGACGTCGGCCGCCCTGACCGCGTCCAGCTCCTCTTCGAACGCCGCATCAGCAAGCAGACACCCGGTCGCTTCCGTACCCGCGTCCTCACCGACGGGGTGCGACCGAGCCTCCGTTTCGACTACAAGCACACCCGCGTCAAGCAGTACTTCAAGCTCGACCGCGCCCTCCGCACCGAGACAACCTTCAACGACACCTACGACTTCGACATCGGCCGCAACCTCGGAAATCTGCCGCGCCTCAAGACGCTCGGCCGGCACATCAACCACCGCCTGCTGACCCTCGAGCGCGTCGCACACAACTGCGCGATCGCCTCCAGGACCGTCGAGCGCATCGTGCTCCCGACGGTGGACGACGGTCAGCGCGCCCCAGCCCTCCGCTGGGGCGATCCGCGCACCACGGCGCTATTCGCCGGCCTCTGCGCCTTTGCCGTCGCTCCCGGCGGCTTCACCAACCGCTCTCTCCGTGAGCGTGTCGGTGCCCTCCACGACCCTGGCCCCCGCGGTTACACCCAAGCCCGCATGACCTACGACCTGCGCCGGCTACGCCTCAAGGGTGTCGTCACCCGCATTCCTCGCAGCCACCGCTATGTCTTGACGCCGCTTGGTCGTCGCGTCGCCCTCTTCATGACCAAGTCCTTCGCTCGCGTCGTTCGCCCCGTCCTCCATCGGATCGATCCCGCACTCCCAGCCAATTCGAACGACGACCTTCGCCGTGCCTGGCTTGCCT
>DATKFA010000321.1:0-8952 GCA_035511715.1 Candidatus Acidiferrum sp.
CTACCTGGTCGGCCTGGGCATCGACAAGGGCATCCGGCCAGGCGCTCATGGAAACCTGAACGCGCTGGTCGAGATCGCCGGCCTGCTGCTGCTCGCGCTGCTCGTCAACGCGCTGGCGAACTACGCCTTCCTGCGAACGTCTGGCCGGATAGGCGCGAACATCCTGTTCGACCTGCGTCGGATGCTGTTCGCGCACGTGCAGGAGCTGTCCCTGTCGTTCTACGAGCGCTATACGTCAGGCCGCATCATCTCGCGCCTCACGTCGGACATCGATGCGTTGAACGAGCTCCTCGCCACAGGCCTCACCTCCGTGATCACGTCGGTGATCTCCGTGGTGGCGATCTCGGTCATCCTGCTGCGGCTCGACGTGCGCCTTGGGCTCGTGTCCATCGTCGTGATGCCGCTCGTGCTCGCCCTCACCGCGTGGTTCCGATCCAACTCGGCGCGGTCATACCGCGCGGTGCGGCGCGCAATCGTGCTGGTGATCGTGCACTACGTCGAGTCGCTCGGCGGCATCCGCGCGGTGCATGCATTCCGGCGCGAGCGGCGCAACCAGGAGATCTTCGAAGACGTCAACGCGCGGTACCGCGACGCCAACATCTGGTCGAATCGCCTGGTCTCGACGTACGGGCCCGCGATCAACCTGCTTGGTCGCCTCACCACCGCATCGGTGCTGCTGTTCGGCGGTTACCTCGTCGTGCAGGGAGAGCTGACGCTGGGGGTGCTCACGGCGTTCGTGCTGTATCTGCGGCAGTTCTTCGACCCGATGCAGGAGCTGTCGCAGTTCTACAACGTGTTCCAGGCGGCGGGGGCGGCGCTGGAGAAGCTGGCCGGCGTGGTCGAGGAGGCACCAACCGTGCCCGAGCCAGTCGATCCGGTGGCTTTGCCGGAGGCCCGGGGCGAGGTCGCGCTCGAGCACGTGACATTCGCGTATCTCGACAAGCCCGTGCTGCACGACGTCGACATCCGCGTGCCGGCGGGACAGATCGTGGCCCTCGTCGGCGAGACGGGAGCGGGGAAGACGACCATCGCGCGCCTCATCTCGAGGTTCTACGACCCGACCGAGGGTCGCGTCACGCTGGACGCAATCGACCTCCGCTCCCTGTCGGTCGCCGACCTGCGGCGCGCGGTGGTGATGGTCACGCAGGAGAGCTTTCTGTTCTCCGGCACGGTCGGCGAGAACATCATGTTCGGGCGGCCGGACGCAACTCGATCCGAGATGGAAGAAGCGGCCCGCGCGATCGGGGCGCACGACTTCATCTCCTCGATGCCGAACGGGTACGACACCGATGTGCGCCGGCGGGGCGTAAGGCTGTCGTCCGGGCAGCGCCAGCTGGTGGCGTTCGCGCGTGCGTTCCTGGCCAACCCACGGGTGCTGATCCTGGACGAGGCGACGTCGTCGCTGGACCTACCGTCCGAGCGGCTGGTGCAGCGCGCGCTGCGGACGCTGTTGCGGGGCCGGACGGCGTTCATCATCGCCCACCGCCTGTCCACGGTCGAGATCGCGGACAGGGTCCTGGTCATCGACGCCGGCCGGGTGGTCGAGGACGGGGAGCCGAGCGAGCTGCGGAGCGGCGAAGGGCGGTACGGCTCGCTCCACCGGGCGTGGGTGGAGTCGCTGGCCTAGCACCCCGCGGGCACGCCCCTCATTCGGGGCTTTTGGCGTCAGACGCACCCATCTGCACGCGAATTCCGGGCTTTTGGCGCCAGACGCACCAATGATTCGGTTCTTTCGGCCCTAGTCGCCCGCGCGTTCGACCTTTACGCCGTGCCAGAACGCGACCATGTCCTTGATCTCAGACGCCGCCGGGCTCGGGCTGGGGTAGTACCACGCGGCGTCGCGGTTCACCTTGCCATCCACGGCCACGTCGTAGTAGCTGGCCAATCCTTTCCAGTGGCATGTCGTGTGGGTGTCGCTCGGGCGGAGCTTCTCTGCCCGCACGTCACCGGGCGGAAAGTAATGGTTGCCCTCGACGACTACGGTGTTTGCGCTTTCGGCGATCACCTCGCCGTTCCAGGTCGCCCGGTAGAGCTGCATGCTGCCAAGCTACGACAGCCCGTCGCCCGACTCAACCAGGGAGGCGGTAGAAACGGCGCCAGCCGACCGTCGCGAAACCGAGTCGGGCCAGGATCGGCGCCGACATCGGGCCGCCCCACACCGACAGTCCGGCGACCCCGGTCTCGCGGGCCATGTCGAGGCGTGCCGCGACCATCGCTCGGTAGATACCTCGACCTCGGAACTTCGGCCGGACCCCGCCGCCATTGATCACCGCTCCGTGCGGTGGATAGAGGCTCAGCCCGGAGCTGCCCGCCGGCTCCCCATCGATCGCGGCGAGAATCACGCGCCGGTTGGCCGCGGCGAGCTGGTTGAGGCGTCTGCTTTCCAGCCTGGCGACGTAGGCGGCATCGTCCGGCGCCATCGTTCCACCAAACGCCTCGGCGTTGACAGCGTCGGCGCTGCGAAACGTGTCCAGGTCGGTCAGCCCGTCGTGGAGCTCGAGGCCTTCGACCGACGGAGCGGCGAAGCGCGTCTCGACCGGCAGCACCATCACCTCACTCTTCGGGGCGATCGGATCCGGTTTGAAGCCGTGAGCCTCGAGGTAATCCGCGAAGTCCGCCGGCTCGGTGCCCGGATCGAGGACCCACATCAACGGAAGCTTTCGTTCGGTGAACAGCGCCGTCACCTCGTCGATCACCTGGTCGGCTTCCTGGGCGCGGCATCGCACCCACGAGGCGCTGTTCGGACCTGGGACGGGGAGGTCCGGCTGAAGGACGATCCGGTAAAGCCGCGTCTCGATGATCTCGAACCCAGGCGCCGGCGGCTGCCGCCAGCCATTCGCCCAGTCGACCAGCGCCTGCGATACTGCGGTCATGAACGTATTGTCATGGGACCCGGCACGCCTGGCCGCGGCGGCAGTCGGAAGCGCCCTCCTGGTGCTTTTGGCGGCCTTCGCCTACGCCGCGATCTCGATCCAGCCGACCCTTTCCAGCCTCGTTGCCGCCGCTGCGGCGGCTCTAATTGCCGGCGCCGGCATTCTGTATGCTTGGCGCGAGCCGGGCCGCTAGCCGAAAAACCGGCACCAAAAGCCGCCTTTTTCGAATTCACCACGGAGTGTCCATGGACTCCCTCCACGCGATTGGTTTCTACGTGTCCAGCGGCGTTTCGCTCGCCGGCGGGCTGGGGGTTGCGCTGCTTCCGTCGCGAGATCGGCGCGGTGTGTCGCTCGCGGTTCTCGGGCTTGGTCTGGCGGGTATCTACCTGACCCTGTCGGCGGGTCTCGCTGCGATCGTGGCGCTGCTCTGCTACCTCGGCGGTGCCGCGATGTTCGCCAGCCCTCAGTACCGCCGGCTCGAGACGGTCGTCGGCGCCACCTGGCGACAGGTGGGCGCGATCGCCGCCGGCGCGCTGCTCGCCGTCCTCGCCTACTCGGCGTTCCGCGGCGATTTTGTGCACGCGTCCTTTTATGGAGGCACGTTTGGCGCGGCCAACCTCGGGCGCGTCTTCTTCGCGCATGACGCGGTCGCGACCGCGGCTCTTGCCGCCATCGTTTTCGCGGCGCTCGCGGGAGCTGTCGCGCTGTGGCGCGCGCGGGAGCGCGGACGGTGAGCGTCGGTCTCGTCGCGACGTTTTTCGTGGCCGCGGGCCTGATCGCCACCGGCGCCTTCGCAGCGGTCTGGCGGCGTGACCTCACCGCGGCCCTCGCCGCGATTCCCCTCATGTTCGCCGGCATTGGGGTTGCGTTCGTTGGCGTCGCGCGATTCGGCGCCGTCGGCGGGCCGCAGCTGTTCGGCCAGGAGTTCGCGGTCGTCCTCGCCATCGCCGCCATCGCCCTGTTAGCCCTCGGCCTCGGCATCGCGGGTAGGGAGGCCCCTCGCTGAGCGTCCTGACCCTCGCGGGCCAGATCCTCGCCGCGGCGTCTGGAGCGGCATCGAGCTCCAGGTCGTCGGGCTTCACCTTCGATCCGTCAACCACCCTGCCCTGGGCGGTCCCGTTCCTGCTCATCGCGCCGTTTGCCACGTTCGTCCTGGCGCTGTCGAGCGTGCGCACCCGGCGCTCGGCGTCGGCGACGGCCATGTTCGGCACGTTCGTCACGCTCGCGCTCACGCTCCTGGTCGGGTGGGCCCTGACGCGCAAATCGACGTCGTACGTCGCCACCTATCAGTACCTCAACCTCTCGGTCGCGTTCGCCGGGCCGACCAACTTTCAGACCTTCGCCATCCAGCTGGTCCTGCGCGTCGATCACATGGTCATCGCGGCCCTCGTGGCGATCGAGCTGTGCGTTCTTGGCGCGGTGGGGTGGCATTCGGTGATGGGTCGCTCCGAGCCGGGTGCGGCAAGGTTTCACGCGGTCATCACGGCGCTGCTGTTCGCGAGCGTGGGCGTGCTGATGAGCTACGACCTGGCCGAACTGTTCGGCTTCTGGGCCATCGGCGGCGCCCTCACCTTCCTGCTCATTGCGCATCGGTGGGGCCTCGACGAGCCCGCGAGCCGCGCACGCGTCGCCCTCGCGCTTCCATTCCTCACCGATCTGTGCCTGCTTTGCGGCATCGGGTGGCTGTACGCGCGCTACGGCACGCAGAACCTCAACACCCTCCTGCCGATCCTGCACACGAACCCTGGATGGACGGTGCGCTCGCTGGTAGTCGCGTCGGTGCTGCTGGGGCTCGGCATCGGGGGGCGGCTGGCGCTGTGGCCCTTCACGTTCTGGATCACGCAGACCGCGGTCACCGCGCCGCCGGCTGCGTCGGCGATAGCGCAGGCCGTGTGGTCGATCCTGGGCATCGCGGTGCTCTACCGCGTGATGCCGATCGTCGTCGCGTCGAACGCTCAGACGGTGCAGGGATTTCTCATCGCGTGCGGGGTGGCAGCAATCGCCGCCTCCTTGATCGCGCTGCTCGGCAACGAGCCACGGCGCAGCATCGCGCTGGCCGGATCGACAGCCGTCGCGATCGGCGCCGCGGTTGTCGTGGCCGGGTTCCGCAACCAGGCGAGCACGTTCGCGGTCGCCGGCTTCGCTTCTGTGCTCGTGCTGGCGCCGGCGCGCACCGCGGCATGGCTCGCAATCTCGTCGATCGCCGGCGCGATGCGCACGGACGACCTCGCTGACATGGGCGACGCGTGGAACCGGATGCGCGGCAGCGCCGTGGCACTGCTGACCGGAACCGTGGTGATGGGCCTCGCCGCCTCGGGCGCGCTCGTCTACGGCGTGTCGTCTCGCTCGCGGCTTGGGATCGCGCTCGGCGAGGCGGTGGCGCTGATGTCGATCGCCGCGCTGCGCGTGTTCCTCGCCGCGTCGTTCGGACCGCTGCGCCGGCGCCGTGCCTTCGAGCCGGACCGGGTACGTGAGGCGCCGCAGCCCGCTGTCACCTGGCCCTACTGGCTGACCCTGGGCGCAGCCGTTTTCCTGCTGGCATCGCTCTCCAACGGCTGGCTCAACTTCCTCGACGGGCACAAACACCCGAGCTCGCCGGTGCTCGCGTTCGTCACGTGGGGAGTCGTCGCGGTGGTCGGCTTCGGCGCGTGCGCGATCGCGTACGTGCTGGACAAAGACGGCGCTCTTGCGGCGTCGGCACGCGCAGGCGAATGGTTGCGCGGCGGCAGCGCGGGCGGCTACGCGCTCGTGGATCGCTTCCTCATTGCGCCCACCACCGACATCGCGCGCCGTATCGGGGACTGGATACCCGCCGGCGACACGGCCCTCGGTCGGTTCACCGGGGCGACCGGTGAGCTCGCGGTGTCGGCGATGCGCCTGCCGGCGCTGCCGGTGATCCTGCTGCTTGCGGTAGTCCTGGCCGTCCTCATCGCGCTGATCGGGCCGGGGGTAATTCGATGATCCATCTCGCCTCGCCCACGCCGCTGCCCGCGCCGGGCGCAGGCATCTTCACCTCGCCCTTCCTCCTGTCGCTGCTGATCTGGGTGCCCGTCGTCGTCGCCGTCGCCATCGCGTTCATGCCCAACCCGCGTGGTCGCTACGACACGCTGATCAAGCAGATCGCGTTCTTCACCAACCTGGCGTTGATGGTGCTGCTGTTCATCGCCTACAACCAGTTCGAGAACTTCCTGCCGACCGTGCAGTACGAGGAGAAGCTCCCGTGGCTGCCGGGGATCGGGGCGAGCTATCACCTCGGAGTCGACGGCCCAGGCATCTTGCTGATGATGCTGTCGGGCCTAATCGGCATCGCCTCGGTGCTGGCGTCGCTGGGGATCCGCGAGCGAGTGCGGTCGTACTTCGCGCTCCTGCTGCTCGCGCAGGCGTCGGTCAACGGCGCCATAGCGGCGCACGACATGTTCGTGTTCCTCCTGTTCTGGGCGGCGTCGATAGTGCCCATCGCGCTCCTGATCTCAGGCTGGGGCGGACCGCGCCGTGCGCTGGCCGCGGGCAGGCTCATCGGCTACTGGGGCGCCGGCACCGCGATCCTTGCCGTCGGCGTGCTCGCCCTTTACGCGGCATCCGGCGGACAGAGCTTCGACATGGACACGCTGCTGAAAGCGCCGCTCACCTCGCGCGTCCAGCTCGGCGTCAGCGTGGTCATGATTCTCGCGGCCGCGACGAGGCTGCCCCTGTTTCCTCTGCACGGATGGGCGCGCGACGTGCTGTCCGAGGCGCCGCCCGGCGTCACGGTGATGGTCGCGGGCGCCGCCTCGCGGTTGGGCGCTTACCTGCTGCTGCGGACGATGATCCAGGGCGCGCCGGTCGCAACCCACCTGCTGTCGCCCGTGCTCGCGGCCCTGGCGGCTCTGACCGTCGGCTACGCGGCGCTGGCCGCGCTGAGGACGGTCGACATCCGCCACGCTGCCGCCTACCTGGCGATGGTGCCGGGCGGCATCACCGTGCTCGGGATCGCGGCGGTCTCGCCGCTCGGCATCGCGGGAGCGGTGCTGAGCATGTTCACCGGCGGGCTGGCGGCGGCGTTGATCGCGGGCGTCTGCGCGACGCTTTCGGAGCGGGCGCAGTCGCGCAGCATCCTTGTCTTGAGCGGATTGGCGCCGCGAATGCCGAACATCGCTTGGCTGATGCTCATCGCCGCGCTCGCCTTGCTCGGCGTGCCGATTCTGTCCTCGTATATGGCGACGGTCATGACGTTCTTCGGTGCGTTCAAGACTCAGCCGATAGGTGCGTTTGCGGTCGCGGCGGGTCTCGCCATCAGCGCGGCCGCGCTCGCGGTGCTGCTGCGCCGGGTTCTCTTCGGCGCGCCGCTGCCAGACTCGCCGGGGGCGTCCGACGCGTCGCTGGGTGAGACCTGGTATCTGGGCCTGCTGGCGGGCGCGCTGCTGTGGGTCGGGCTGTTTCCCGGGGGCCCGAAGATCCCAGGCACGGACGTGCCCCTCTTCGATCCCGGCTTGATCAACCAGATGTCGGCCGGCATCTCCGACATGTCATCGCCCTATGTGCTGCCGACGCCGACGGCGTCGCAATGATCAAGTACTTCGTCCTTCTGCCGGAGGCGCTCATCGCTGCTCTCGCCGTCTTCGTGATGGTCGCCGGGCGCTTCGCGTGGCTGCCGCGGCCGTGGCGGTCGTATGTGCCGCATGCGGCCGTCGTCGTCTTGCTGATCGCGTTGGGAGTCGAGCTGTGGGCGGGCGCCGCGACGAATGCCTACTTCGGCGGCGCGCTGCTGCAGGACAGGTTTTCCCTGTTCGTCAAGGCGGCGGCTCTAGTCACCGCCGCGGTCGTGATCGCATCGACGGACTGGGTGAGCGAGGACTCCGCCTATCTCGCGCTGGCGATGCCGCTGCTGGCGGCGTTCGGCGTGATGGTGGCGGCTTCCGCGGGCGACCTGGTCGGGCTGTGGGCGGGCCTCGAGCTGACGGCGGTGTCAGGCGTCGTCCTGGTTCCGCTGCGGCGGCCTGACCTCGGGCTTCGGCTTCTTGTGGCTGGGGGCATCGCAAGCGCCCTGCTGCTCGTCGGTCTCGTTTTCCTCTATGCGACCACGGGGAACTCGGACCTTGGTGGCATCCGCGGAGCGATCACCGGCGAGCCGCCCACGCTGGCGGTGGTCATCCCGCTTCTCCTGCTGATCGCGGGTATCGCCATCCGCGCCGGTCTTGCACCGTTCCACGTCGCAGCGCTGCAGGTAGGCCTGGGGGCTTCGCCGGTGGGCGCCGCGCTTGTCGTCGGGATGGCGGCGGTGGCCGCGGGTGTGGTCGCCCTCAAGCTGAGCGCTGCGCTGCTGCCCATCGGAGACTCCTACGCGCCGTACGCGCAGGTCGTGGCGGCCGTGGCGATGGTGGGGGGTGGCGCGGCTGCGCTGGCCGTGCGGTCGCCGCGGCCGCGGATGGCCTACATCGCCACCTCGCAGCTGGGGTGGCTCGCCGCCGGGTTGGCGACGCACTACCGGTCGGGCATAGGAGCTTCGCTGTTCCTGCTCGGCGCGTTTGGCCTGGCCGCCACGTGCGGGCCGGCGCTGCTGGGGCGCGCTGAGGGCGGCGAGCCCGCGATCGCGGGTCTCGGTGGGCTGCGGCCGCTGCGGGCCGCGGGTGTCTCGCTGGCCTTGATGTCGCTGGCGGGCGTGCCGCCACTGCCGGGATTCTTCGGCGAGCTGTCGGTCGCCGCCGCGCTGGCCCAGAGCGGCAACTTCGTCCTGCTGGGGCTCGGCTTGCTGGGCGTGGTGCTGTGCATCGCGGCCGCGGCCGGCACCTTGCGCGTCCTCTATATACAGAGCCCGCTGGAGGAGTCGCGGCGCGGGGCGGCGGCGGCGCTTCCGGTCATGACGGTGCTGTCGTCGCTCGGGGCGGTCGCCTTCGGGCTCGTCCTGGCGGCGTACGTCGTGTTCGGGTTCCCGATCATGGGGCTGGCCGACCAGGGGGCTGAAGCGCTGGGGCTGCGGTAGACTGCCCCCTCGGCGGCTCGGCCGTCACCTCCCCATGACTGGGGAGGACCAGACAACTCAGCTCTACGTCGTAGCAAACGTCCTGGAGGTCCGCCACGGCCGCGCATCGCAGACGGCTTC
>DATKFA010000322.1:0-7473 GCA_035511715.1 Candidatus Acidiferrum sp.
CGCGCCCGCCGCACGCCACCACCAGGATGAGCGAAGCGGCGACCGCGATGAGTCTCACAACGACAGAGCTTGCTCCAGGGTGACCTTGCCTTCGTAGAGGGCCTTGCCGAGGATCGCCGCCTGTGCCCCCGAGGCGGCGACGCGGCGCAGGTCGTCGAGCGAGGCGATCCCGCCCGAGTACTCGAGGTCGAACTTGGTCATCTTCCGCACCCGGGCCAACGTCTGAAGGTCAGGCCCCGCCATCGTGCCATCACGGTCGACGCACGTGAGGATCACTCCCCCGAGGGGCAAGAACTCCCAGCGACTGACCAGCGCGCCGACAGAGACGCTGTCGGTGTCGAGCCATCCGCCGACAGCCGCCTTGTTGTCCTTCACGTCCAGCGCGGCCATCACGCGTCCGGGATGCTTGAGCGTGCACTTCTCGAACAGGTGCGGATCGCGGACCGCGGCGGTCGCCATCACGACCCACTGCGCGCCGCCGTCGACGAGCGCGTCGACCGCCTCTATCGTGCGGACTCCGCCGGCGACCTGGAGCTGGACGTTCTGCCCATCGAGCATCCTCGCGATCACCGGCCGGTTGCTCGCTGAGCCACGGGCCGCATCGAGATCGACGACGTGCACCCGCTGCGCCCCGGCCGTGACGAAACGCTTGACGACATCCACCGGATCATCGGAGTACACCGTCGGCTTGCTGTAGTCGCCCTGCGTGAGGCGGACGCAGCGCCCGTCGAGGATGTCGATCGCCGGAATGACCTGCACTGCTTCGGTCGGCTATCGGTAGTTGGTGAACTGCAGCGGGACGGGAACGTCCTCGGCCTCACGTAGAGACTTGATCGCGGCCTGGAGGGTGTCCTTGTCCTTGCTTACCACGCGCAGCTGGTCGCCCTGGATGCGCACCTGCAGCTTGTTGGAGACGTTCTGGATGCGCTTGCGAAGGTCGCGCGCGATGTCGTCGGTGATGCCCGCATTCAGCTGCACCTCGATCTGGCCCCGTCCCTTGCCGACGGTCTTCGGATCACCCGCTTTGAAGAGCTTCGGAGACAGCTGCCGGCGCGCCGCCTTCTCACGCAGCACCTGGAGGGCGGCCCGGGCGCGGTCCTCACTGGCCGACTCGATGACTATCAGCTCGCCGCGCTGGTCGTACACGGTGGCGGTGTCTTTGAAATCGAAACGCGTCGTGACCTCGCGTCGGGCCTGGTCCAAAGCGTTGGTGAGCTCGGCGCCGTTGTATTCGGAGACGACGTCGAACGAGTACTCCGCCACTAGCCGTTGCTGGAAAAGATCGCGTTCAGGCCCACGATGACCGCGACCACCGCGAGCGCGATCCCGACCAGCGAGGAGATGGCGAGAACGGCGCCGATGCCGGCGGTTCCTTCGTCCAGGGCTTCTGGGACCGGCTTGTCGTACGGGTCAGGTCCGTAGTCGAGGTCGTAGACCTCCTCGGCTCGTGCCCGCTCGACGAGCTCGTCGAGGATCTGCTTGCCGCCCGCGGGAAGAGCCTTGCCGTCGAGGCCCTGGACCGCCTCCTTGAGGTTGTCGCGCGTGCGCCCGAGCTCGGCCGTGACCATGTCCAGCGTCTGCATGGCGGCGGCGGTCGGGTGCTCTCGGCGGATGTCGGCGATGATGCCGTAAAGGCCCACGTCCGGAATATAACGGGTCGGCAATTACACTTACGGAGGTGGGTGTGGAAACCAGAGCCAAAGCCGCGGTGAAAAAGCCGGCGGAGCATCCGAACACGTGGGTCTTCTTCGGCGCCGACTTCGCGCGCTACAACGACGTGAAGCTCGGCCTCATGACGCACGCACTGCACTACGGCACTGCCGTGTTCGAAGGCATTCGCGCGTACTGGAACCCGAAAAAGGAGCAGCTCTACCTGCTGCAGGCGGCTGCGCACTTCGATCGGATGCACCGGTCGGCGAACGTCATGCGCATGCAGCTGCCGTACACGACCGAGGAGCTCGTCAACTACACACTCGAGCTCCTGCGCCGCAACCAGTTCAAGTCCGACGTCTACGTACGGCCGCTCCTGTACACGTCGAGCGAAGAGATCGGCGTGCGCCTGCACAACCTCGACCGTGGCTTCTTCATCTACGCCGCCCCTTTTGGCAACTACGTCGAGATCGAAGGCGGCATTCGCTGCATGGTCAGCACGTGGCGGCGGGTCCCGGACCAGTCCCTGCCCGCGCGGGCGAAGATCTCGGGCGCGTACGCGCAGTCGGCGCTCGCCAAGTCTGAAGCCATCGAGGCCGGCTACGAGGAGGCGATCGTGCTCACGGTCGACGGCCACGTCTCGGAGGGTTCGGCCGAGAACCTCTTCCTGCTCAAGGACGGCGCCTTCGTCACTCCGCCTGTCTCCGACGACATCCTGGAGGGCGTCACCCGCCAGCTGCTGATGAAGGTCATCAAGGACGAGCTCAACCTCGGCGTGCTCGAGCGCAGCATCGACCGCACCGAGCTGTACACGTGCGATGAGCTCTTCCTGTGCGGGACCGGCGCGCAGATCTCACCGGTGGTCGAGGTCGACCGGCGGCCTGTCGGCAACGGGAAGGTCGGAGAGTTCACGCAGGAGCTCCAGAACATCTACTTCAACGCCGTGCGCGGCGAGACCCCGAAGTACAAGGACTGGACGATTCCGGTCTACTGAACCCCCGGATCGTCCGGCCGATCCGCGTTTTTGATTGGCCGAAACAGCGGATAGTCCGGACCATCCGATGAAAGTGCTCGTCGCGCCCAACGCGTTCAAGGGAACCCTTACGGCGTCGCAGGCCGCGGAAGCAATAGCGCGCGGTGTGCGCGATGTCTTTCCCAACGCGGACGTCGTCGAGGTCCCTGTCGCGGACGGCGGCGACGGAACTGTCGAAGCATTGGTGACGGCCCGTCGTGGCGAGTATCGGACCGCGACGGTGGAAGGCCCACTCGGCGACCCGGTCGAAGCGCGTTTCGGGCTGATCGACACTGGCCGCACCGCGGTCGTCGAGCTCGCTACTTCCAGCGGCCTGGTCCTGATCGACCCATCGCGTCGCGATCCGCGCCGTGCGTCCACATACGGTTTCGGCCAGCTGCTCGAGGCCGCGCGCGCCCAGGGGGCCGGCGAGATCATCGCCGGCATCGGCGGCTCCGCCACCAACGACGGCGGGGCCGGGATGGTGCAGGCCCTCGGCTACCGGCTGCTCGACGCCGCCGGCATCGATCTGCCGCGAGGCGGCGCCGCGCTCGCACGCCTGGACCGGATCGACGTCTCAGGTTTCGACCGCGCGGGCTGGGCCTCGGTCCGGGTCAGGGTGGCCTCAGACGTGACCAACCTGCTCACCGGCGCGGAGGGCGCGAGCGCGGTCTACGGACCGCAGAAGGGCGCGGATGAGCCGGCGGTCAGGGAGCTTGACGCCGCCCTGGCCAGGCTCGCGTTGGTGATCGAGCGCGACCTGGGCAAACATGTTGCGCTTCTCCCGGGGGCTGGGGCCGCGGGCGGCACGGGAGCAGGCCTGGTTGCCTTCCTGGACGCGTCTCTGGAACCCGGGGCGCCGCTGGTGGTGCATGCCACGGGGTTCGATGAGCGGCTGCCGGGCTCGGATCTCGTGTTCACGGGCGAGGGGCGGGCCGACGAGCAGACGGCATACGGAAAGGCCCCCGGGGAGGTCGCGAAACGGGCCGCCGCGGCTGGGATTCCGGTGGTCCTTCTTGCCGGCAGCAAGGGCCCCGGCTGGGAAGCGTTGCACTCCTTGGGCGTCACCGAGGTTTTGACGCTGACGGAGGCAGGAGAGGACGCGCAAGAAGCTTTTCGCGACCCAGAGGGGTTGCTCAGGCGTGCCGCCGTAGTAGCCTGCCGCAGTCGCAGATGGGAGAGGTAGAGGACGAGGAACCCCGGCCGGCCCACGGCGAGCCGACCGACGTCGCGCTCGTGCGCGCCTATCGCGACGGTGACGTACATGCGTTCGAGGAGCTGCACAGGCGGTACGTCGCCTCCATCTACCGGTTGGTTCGCCGCAAGCTTGGCGACGCGCTCCTGGCGGAGGACATAGCCCAGGAGACCTTTATGAAGGCGCTGCGGATGATGGACCGGGTCGACGACTCGTTCAACTTCGGCGGCTGGGTCCACACCGTCGCTCGCAACCTCTGCTACGACGAGCTCCGCCGCCGCCAGCGAGACCTTCGCGCGGACGGCACGACAGAGGAGGAGGACGACGAGCTCATGTCCAACCTCCCATCGACGGCCAAGGCCTTCGACCCGGTCCTGGTCCAGGAATCGAACGAGACTCGGCGCCAGGTCTGGGCCGTCGCCCAGCGGCTCCCGGAGAAATACCGCCTGGTCCTGACGCTGCGCGAGCTGCAGGACATGAGCTATCGCCAGATCGCGCGCACCTTGAAGATGTCTGAGAGCGCGGTCGAGACGCTTCTGTACCGAGCCCGTCTCAGGTTCAAGGAGGAGTACCTCGCGTCCCAGAGGGAAGGCGAGATCACCCACGAGGAAGCGCTGCCACTGCTGGCGCCTTACCTCGCCGGAAAACTGCGCCGGCCGCAGGCCGAGGCAGTTCGGAATCACATCGCCACGTGCACCAAGTGCGCCCGCCGGATCGGCCGGAGAAAGCTCCGAGACCAGCGCAGGAGTGAGACAGGATGAGGGTTAGTACAGTAGGTGTGAAATGGCCAGGGTAGTCGTGCGCTTCTTCGACGACGAGACCGTGGAAGGGGCCGCGCGAGACCTCGATTTCGACGAGCCCGACTTCCTGGTCGAGGTGGACGACGCCGGTGGTCTCGAGAACAACGAGACCGCATGGATCCCCCTCACCGCGGTGAAGTGGGTCGAGCTGCAGCGGGACAAAGAGCTGGCCGACACCCCCACCCGCAAGGTCGCCATTCGATTCCTCGACGGCGAGGTCCTGCGCGGCCATCTCGACGGCACGCTCGAGCGGCACCGATATGGGGTTGTGCTCCATCTCCACGCGGAGCACAGCGACAGCCCGGTGCGCAAGCTCGGCATCCCGTTCTCCGCGGTCAAGGCGCTGTTCTTCGTTCGCGAGTTCGACGCCAGGGGCGAGGAGGCGGGGACCGCTTCGGACGCGTATCTCGCGCGCCGGACGATGGCGCCGCTGCTGGACGTGCTCGAGGAGATGGACATGCTCACGCGGCTGCACCGCGACGGGCTTCTGTCCGACACCGAGTACGCGTCGAAACGGACGCTGGTCCTGGAGCGGCTCTAACCCCGCCGATAGTCCGGACTAACCCCGGTTTTTCCTAACCCCAAAGCCCGGATGGTCCGGACCATCCGGGATTGGACCGGCCCCCGCGTAGAATTTCGGGCGTGGCCGAACGCACAAATAAGTCCCATCCTGGTCGCGCAAGCGCCAATGGTTCGCGTAATGGGGAAGGCTCGGTGAAGGGATCTTTCAAGGTCAAAGCCGGCCTCGCCCAGATGCTCAAGGGCGGCGTGATCATGGACGTCGTCACGCCCGAGCACGCCCGCATCGCCCAGGAGGCCGGCGCCTGTGCGGTCATGGCGCTGGAGCGCGTCCCCGCCGACATCCGCAAAGAGGGCGGCGTGGCCCGGATGTCCGATCCCGACCTGATCAAGTCGATCATGGCCGCGGTCACCATCCCGGTCATGGCCAAGTGCCGGATCGGCCACTTCGTCGAGGCTCAGATCCTCGAGGCGTTGGGCGTCGACTACATCGACGAGTCAGAGGTGCTGACCCCGGCCGACGAGGAGAACCACATCGACAAGCACCCGTTCAAGATCCCATTCGTGTGCGGATGCCGCGACCTGGGCGAAGCCACGCGGCGCATCGCCGAGGGCGCCGCGATGATCCGCACCAAAGGAGAAGCCGGGACGGGAAACGTCGTCGAGGCCGTCCGCCACGCGCGTGCGGTGAACGCGGGGATTCGCAAGCTGCAGGGCATGAACCACGCCGAGCTCGTGCACGAGTCCAAGCAGATCGGAGCTCCCGTCGAAGTGCTGGAGGATTGTCAGAAGCTCGGCCGCCTGCCCGTCGTCAACTTCGCCGCCGGCGGCATCGCTACCCCTGCCGACGCAGCGTTGATGATGCAGCTGGGCGTCGATGGTCTATTCGTCGGGTCGGGCATCTTCAAGTCCGAGGACCCCTTGAAGCGTGCCAAGGCGATCGTCGCCGCGACCACATATTTCGACAAACCGGAGGTGCTGGCCGAAGTTTCGGCGGGGCTGGGCGAAGCGATGCGCGGCCTCGAGATCCCGGCCATCCCCAAGGACGAGCTGCTCGCTGCCCGAGGCTGGTAGGAAAGCCGATCGCCAACCCCTCATCGGGGTCCTCGCGATGCAGGGAGCGTTCGCCGAACACATCACGGCACTGGAGAAAGCGGGCGCGCGCACGCGTCTCGTGCGCACGCGCGACGACCTTGACGGCCTGGACGGCATCGTCCTGCCCGGTGGGGAGAGCACGACGATGACGATGCTCATGGAGCGCGTCGGACTGCTCGAACCGCTGCGCGAAGCGATTCGCGGCGGCCTGGCGACGCTTGCTACGTGCGCGGGCATGATCGTGCTTGCGCACGACATCACCGACGGAATGACCGGGCAGAGGGGCCTCGGCCTGCTCGATGTCGATGTGCGCCGCAATGGCTACGGCCGTCAGGTCGACAGCTTTGAATCACCCCTCCACATCGACGGGATGAACGGCAAGAGGTTTCCCGGCGTCTTCATCCGCGCGCCGCTCGTCGAGCGGACAGGGCAGGTGAAGGTGATCGCGCAGCACGACGGTCACGCGGTCGCGGTGAAGCAGGACCGCATCCTCGCCCTGTGCTTCCATCCCGAGCTGACCGACGATCTTCGGCTGCACAGGGAGTTCGTGCGCCTGGCGGCGCTTCCAGCTTGAGGATCCGCCCAGCCGGCCTCCTCGACCTCTCGCGCATCGAGGAGATGCACCGCTCATCCGAGATCAAGGTGAGCGCCGCCGCGCCGCCGGCCGCGCGCCTGTGGTCGCTGCTGAGCTCGACGCTGTCCGCGCTGCTTCCCCTGTCGCAGGAGACCTTGATGTACGTCGCCGAAGAGAACGGAAAGGTGGTGGGCTTCATCCAGGCTTCCGGACAGCCGATCAGCCTCGACCTGCGGCGTGCCCGAGTGCTGCAGGTGTTGAACCTCGAGGTCGCGGACGGCGCCGACAGCGACGACGTCGCCCCCGCGCTCGTGCAGCACCTGTGCAACCAGGCTCTCGAGCGCGGCGCGCTCCGGCTGTTCGTGCGAGTGCCGGAGCGTGATCCGCTGCTCCCCGCTTTTCGGCTGCAGGGCTTCCGCCAGTACGCCACCGAGCAGGTCGTCTATGCGGAGAAGCCAAGGCCCCGCTCCGACCAGTTTCCGGACGGACTGCGCCCGTGGAAGCGAGGCGACGACCGCGGGCTCTATCACCTCTACCGCAAGGTGACGCCGCAGGGCGTGTCGCAGCTGGAAGCACCGACCTACCGCGAATGGAAGGCGATGCACGCCACCGAGCTCACCGGGGGAGA
>DATKFA010000323.1:0-4957 GCA_035511715.1 Candidatus Acidiferrum sp.
CTGAAGACCGCGATGAAGGGCAAGGACATCGTGGGCGAGGTGAGGGGCCGCGGTTTCTTGCTTGGCGTTTCGCTGGTCGACCCGCGCGACGGCAAATCGTTTCTGCCTCACGAGCTGGACGCGGCGTCGCTGGTCGACGACATCGCGTTCGAGCGTGGGCTGCTCGTCTCTTCGACCCATTCGACTGCCGACGGCTACGCCGGCGATGAGGTCCTGCTTGCCCCGGCCTTCACCAGCACTGATGACGAGCTGGAGGAAATGATCGGGCGATTCATCGAGACGATGGGCGCGGTCGACAAGGCGGTCAAGGCCAAGCTGTGAGCACCGCCGAGGAAACAAGGCCGGCTGTGAAACGCGAACCAACCGCGGGGACGGGCGAGGAGGAATTCATCCTGGTCGGTTTCCCCGACGTCAACGGGTCGATTCGAGGCAAAGCTCTGCGTCCCGCGGCCTTTCAATCTGCGCTCCGCCACGGCACGGTCATGACCGACCTCCTGCTGGCGCTCGACCCGACCGACACTCCGATCAGCGACTACACCGGCTTCGGCATCCGCTCGGGCGCGGGCGACCTGCTCGTCCATCCCGATCCAACGACCTTGCACGACCTGACGTGGCGGCCTGGCTGGAAGGTTTGCCTCGCCACACCGAGCTGGCCCGACGGCAGCCGCTGTGAGCTGGCGTCGCGCGAAGTCCTGCGGAGCGTCCTCGACGGTTTGTCCGAGCTGGGTTACGAAGCGCTCTCCGCGGTCGAGTACGAGGTGCGCGTCTTCGATTCCGAGTCCCGGCCGCTGTCGTCGGGTTTGAGCTACAGCCTGTCCGAGCTCGGCGGTTTTGAAGGCTTCGTCCGCGCGCTCGCCCCGGCGCTCGAAGCGTTGGGGGTCGAGCTCTCTGCGGTCCATACCGAAGCGGGACCGGGTTTGCTGGAGCTGAACCTCGGCGCGCGACCCGCGCTGCGAGCCGCCGACGATGCGGCGCTGACCAAGATGGCCGTGAAGGACCTCGCCGCGACGATGGGATTGCGCGCCAGCTTCCTGGCCAAGACGACGCCCGGCGAAGAAGGATCGAGCGGGCACGTGCACTTCTCGTGCTGGAGGGACGGCGCCAACGCGTTTCGGGTCGCCGACGCCAAATCCGAGCTGCCGGCGGTCTTTCGTTCGGCGATCGCAGGCGTGGTGGAGCACCTGCCCGCGGCTTCGCTTCTGCTCAACCCGACCATCAACTCCTACAAGCGCCTGGTGCCGGGCTGGTTCGCGCCGGTAAACGCGACGTGGGGCGTCGAAAACCGCTCCTGCGCCGTCAGGGCCATAGTGCGCACCGACCATCCCGAGCTGTGCCGGCTCGAATGCCGCCGGCCTGGTGCGGACGCCAATCCATACCTGGCGATCGCCGCGATCGCTGCCTCGGCGGCCGACGGGATCAAGCGAGAGCTCACGCCGCCCGACCCGATCGTCGGCGACGCGTACACGCGAAGCGACGTGCTGGAGCTGCCGGGCTCGCTGGAGAGTGCGCTGATCGCATTCGAATCCGACGGGGTCCTGCAAGCAGCGCTCGATCCACGTTTCAGCGACTACTTCGCCACGTCCCGCCGCTGGGAGGTCAAGGCATTCCGCGAGACCGTCACCGAATGGGAGCGTGACCGCTACATGAGGACGGTGTAGCGGCGATGCGCTCGATCATGGCGCCGGCCTCCGGACCGCAGCAGAAGGACAACCTCTGCGGTCCGTTCTGGGCGGCGCGAGTCCTGACCGAGGCCGGTTTCACCGAGTGGTCGGGTGAACCGATCGACGAAGATCTCATCGCCGCGCGCGCCGGCACCACCCTGCCTGCGGCGACCGGTGAGCCGAGCGTGCCGCCGGGCGCCATCAGCCTCACGAATTACCGATACGACTTGCCCACCGCTTCGCCGGCGGAATCCGGAACCTCTGCCGACGGAGTGATGCGCGCCATCGAGTCGGCGTCGGCTGGCGCCCTGCGCTGCGTCCCAGTCCGCGGGCGGTGGACCGCCGACCGGATCGAGCGATTGGTGAGCGAAGCGCCCGGCTTGGGCGCGCGCCTGATTGCGAACGTCCGAACCGGAAAGCTGTGGACGAGCCGTCCGGATGTCGATGTCCTCCTGGACGAGCTCGCGGGTCGGCCGGTAGAGGACCAGGCCGCCGATTGGGACGCCGGCCACTTCATCGAGCTCGTGATGCTCATCCGCGGACCGAGGAACGCGTTGATCCTGGTTCAGGACTCGTACCCGACGTTGGGTGTGCAGGCTCGTCATCTGCAGCCGCCGCGCGCGCTGGCGGCCGCCTTGCTGCGGGGCGACGGGCGCGAGGGTGGTGTCCTGGCGGTCGTGGCGCGCGAAAAGGCAAATGCGGTCGCGGAGCTCGTTGGCGCGCTTGGACTGGACATCGGCACCTGGAACAACGGAAGCAGGAGTGCAGACCATGGCGATCGCTGAACGCAAGTCCGTCTCCGTGGAGCAGGTGCTGAAGGATTGGAAGGAACGCGGCATCCGCAACGTCCGCTTCGAGCTTCCCGACATGCACGGGACCGCCCGGTCGAAGATCGTGCCGATCGAGCACGCCGCGAGCTACTCGAAGGATGGTCTGAACATGTACGGCGGAGCGGCTGTGCTGGACAGCCGGTCGGACGTCGTGCCGGGCACGCTGTACAACGAAGAGGTCGCGTACGCGGACCAGCTTCTGCACCCCGACCCGACGACCGCCGCCATCATCCCGTGGGTCGAGGCCACCGGCCGCTTCATCTGCGACGCGAGGTGGGCCGACGGGAGGCCGCTCGCAGCTTCGCCCCGCCACGTGTTTGCGCGCGTGCTGGAGCGCAGCCGCCAGCTGGGTTACGAGCCGGTCATGGGGATGGAGTCCGAGTTCTATCTCCTCGATGCGGAGACTCACAAGCAGCTGTTCAGCGGCTATCAGATCTTCAACTCGGTACGGAACACGTGGGTGCCGACGATCGAACGCATCGTCAGGGAGATGCGCGACTTCGGAGTGGACATCATCACAGCCAACTGTGAATACGCAGGGTCGCAGTGGGAGATCAACTACGCGCCCGCCGCGGGCATGGCGGGGCCCGACCGCGCCTACAGCTTCAAGAACGGCGTGAAGGAGATCGCGCGCAAAGACGGGCTGCTGGCGTCCTTCATGTCCAAGCCCTTCGCCGATTCGGCGGGCTGTGGCGCGCACACGCATATGAGTCTCATCCGCATCGATGGCGGGCAGAACGCGATGTCGGAGAACGGCGCCGAGGCGGGCCTCTCCAGGGTCGGCCGGCAGTTCATCGCGGGCCAGCTTCGCCACGCGTCCTCTATATATGCGCTCCTTGCACCCACGCTCAACTGTTTCAAGCGCCGGCGGCGCCACACGTTCAGCCCCACCAACGTGTCGTGGGGACCCGAGGATCGCAGCGCATTCGTGCGCGTGAAGGGCGGCACCGCCGAGAGCCGGCACATCGAGAACCGTGCTCCGTCAGGCCTTTCGAATCCGTACCTGGTCTCGGCGGCGCTCCTCGCCGGTGGCCTGCTCGGCATCACCGACAAGCTCGAGCTCGAGCCGCCCGCGCATCCACCGGCGGAAGAGGACGAATCGAAAACCAAGCTGCCGACCACGCTGGAGGAATCACTGCACCTCCTCGAGCAGGACGAAAAGATCACGGAGATGCTGGGCAGTGAGTTCATCAAGGCGTACACCGTCATGCGCCGCTATGAGCTGCAGCGTTTCGCCGACCACGTGACGGACTGGGAGCTCCAGGAATACCTGGAGATCTACTGATGCCAGCAGCTCGGGAGCACAAGGAGGGGACGCTCAATGGCTGACAAAACGGTTGCAGCCGTCGAACCGCTTGCACAAGCGGAGGCGGATATCTTCGACGTCTCGCAGCGCGCGGACGTGCCTATGCTGCGCAAGCACGCGGTCGGCATCTGGGGGGTTCTGTTCCTGACGGTGACGGGGTCGGCGCCGATTTCCGCGATGCTCTTCAACACGCCCCTCGCGGTCGGCTATGGGAACGGACTGGGCGCGCCCGCAGCATTCATCTTCGCCACCGTGGTGCTCACGATCTTCTCCGTCGGATACGTCGCTATGTCGCGCAAGGTGACCACCGCCGGGGGCTTCTACTCGTACATCAGCCACGGCCTTGGCCGCGAGTTTGGACTTGGATCAGGGTTCGCGGCCGTCGTTGCCTATTCGGTGTTCGAAGCCTCCCTTTGCGGCGGCTTCGCGTTCTTCCTCAATCAGAAGCTGAGCCAGATCGGGACTGCAACCGGGGCTGGCTGGCTGAACGGCATCCAGTGGCCGTGGCTCGCCCTTTTGATGGTGGTGGTCATCTCGCTGATCACCTACTTTGACATCCGGATCACCGCGCGCATCCTCGGCGTCTTCCTGATCGGCGAGATTCTCTTCCTGCTCATCTTCGACGTGGCGATGATCGCTCGCGGTGCGACCACATCGACCGCGTTCACGCTTGCCGCGCTAAACCCGGTCAAGGCGTTCCAGGGCTTCGGGGCATCCGGTGGCCTGGTTGCGGGCCTCGCCTCGATCGGTCTGTTCTTCGCGTTCTGGTCGTGGGTCGGCTTTGAGATGGCGCCGAACTACGGCGAGGAGTCAAAAGAACCAAAGCGGATCGTGCCAATGGCGATGTACATCTCGGTCATCGGCCTCGGAGTCTTCTACACGTTGACGAGCTGGGCCCCATTCGCCGGCTACAACACGCTCCACGACGCCATCGGTCAGGCGCAGAACAACGCCGCGCAGTTCTACCTTGGCCCGGCGCAGCAGTACATCGCGCTGGGCGTCGACCAGGCGTTGAGCATCCTGATCATCACGGGGTCCTTCGCGTGCGGCATGGCGTTCCACAACACCGCGTGCCGCTACTTCTACTCGTTAGGGCGCGAGAAGGTTCTTCCGTCCGCTCTGGGCAACACGCATCCACGCTGGAAGAGCCCGCACATCGC
>DATKFA010000324.1:0-4245 GCA_035511715.1 Candidatus Acidiferrum sp.
GCCGACGTCGAGTCGAGGCCGAGGTCGGTCGTGATGTCGCGAACGGAGCTGGCGACTACGGGGTTCACAGTCCAGAGCTGAAACCCGCCGCCGTGGGTCGAGGGCGCCAGGAAGGCGATCGTCTTTCCGTCTGGCGCGAACGCCGGAGACGCGACGAGCTGGCCGCTGACCAGTGTGGTGGGCGTCCCGAGCGTGAGCGATGCGGCATCGAACGAAGCCACGTCGAGCTCGGCCGACTGGCTCGATCCCCTGTTGCACACCATCGCGACGGACTTTTCGTCGGGTGAGATCGCCGGCTGGGTGCAGCCGAGATCGGGTGAGGTGAGGGCGACCCCCGTGCTGCCCGCTCGGCGCTGGATCCAGACCTGGGAGTGAACCTGCGACTGGTCGTCGATCGAGTATTTGGTGTAGATCAGGCCGCCGTCCTTCAGCGGGACCGGCGTGACGTCGCCACCGGTGAACTGGTTCGGCTGGGTCCAGTCGACCGGTCGCGAGGCGGTGGAGACGCGACTGGCGAATATCGCCAGGTCGACGCGGTACTCGTTGTAGGGATCCTTCGGGTCGAACGCGTAAAACACCGTCTGGCCATCGGGCGATACCCGTGGGTAGAAAGCCCAGTGGTTGCTTTCGACGGAGCCGAGCGTTGAGTTGTGCGTCAGCTGCGCCATCTGGCGCCCGGAGGTGGACAGAAGATAGAGGTCGGAGTAGTTCGCTTCTCGCTTGACCGCGACGAGCTGGCCATCGGCTGCGGCCGCGGGCTGCATCCAGCCGTCGTCGGCCGTGATCTGCTGGAATGAGCCGTGCTGGAATCGGTAGACCGCGCCCCCCTGTACCACGTACATCGTGCCGGGCAGAGGCGAGGCGGTGATCGCCGTCGGACGTCGGAGCACGCTGTGATCGCCCTTGAACGCGGCCGCCGTGTGGTAGATGCCGATGCCGAAGGCGACCATCGCGACGACGAGTCCCGTGCCGATCAGCCAGCGTTTCATGGAAAAGACTGGTGAACGAGCGGCAGGATCTGAGTCCAATCCGCGAAGACGACGCTCTGCCCGTCGGCCCAGCCCTCCGCCGTGTAGGGCGGCAGGAGCACGATTCCGTGAATGTTCTTGGTGTTGAAGTCGTTCGCGATCGACATCAGGGCGCGCAGCCGGTCGAGGCTGATGCTCGTCTTGACCTCTCCGTTGAGCGCGCCCGCCAGCGTCGGAAGGTCCGCCACGCTAAGGCGGGAGGCCTGCGCCTTGATCGCGAGGAGCAGCTGCTGCTGACGCTCGGAGCGCGCGAAGTCGCCGCGGAGGTCGCCGTGGCGGGAGCGAACGTACTGCAGCGCGTGAACCCCGTCCATGTGGGTTGCACCCGGAAGCACCGCGACGCGGTAATACCCATACGGGTCGCCTGCGCTGTTCAGGTCGGCCGGGTAGTAATCGTCCATGACGGGATTGGTGACTTGAAGGTTCACTCCGCCGAGCTTGTCGATCAGCTTCACGAGGCCGTTCAGGCCGATCCACACGTAGTCGTCGACGCGTACCTTGAAATTGGTCTCGACCGCCTTGATCGCTCCGTCGGCTCCGCCGAGGTTGTAGGCGGTGCTGATCTTGCCAGTGCCCTGGTCGGGAATGGGGACCCAGAGGTCGCGCGGGATCGAGAGCAACGTGGCCTGTTTGGTGCCTGGATCGACCCGAACGAGAATCATCGACTGCGTGTTGAGCCGGTCAGGCGGGAACTTCGAGTCGTCGTCCGAACCAAGGAGCAGCACCGTGAACGGTTGGGTCGGCGCGCTCACCGGGTCGAGCGCAGCGATGGGACCGGACGATGCGTTTCCAGCTGCCTGGAGCACCGGAAAGAAATACGCACCAAGGCCGCCAAGCCCCGCAAGCACAAATCCAAGCACAACGATCCAGGCGCGTGGCATTTCCGCTGGGTTCCCTCCTCCCGAGCAACGTCTGAAAGCGGCCAAAAACCCGTGCTCGAGCTGGTCACCGGGTTGGTGATCAGATGAAAACGCTGTTCGTCGTGGTCGCGGCGGCCCTCTTGCTCGGGAGCGAGTCCTGGCCGCATCCGCAGCCGGCTCCGCCGCTCGTCGGGTTCAGCTTCAGCCCTAATACGTCGCTTTTTGCTGGACGTGAGCCGACTCAGGACCTCGCCTTGCTGCTGGATTCGACCCAGCCCGACCTCGTGCGTCTGCCCATCTACTGGGAAGAGGTCGAGCCGACTCCGGACCAGCTCGACTTCGATTCGATCGACCCCCTCATGGCGGTGGTCGCGGATCACAACCTGACGGCGCTGCACCCGACACGAGTGGTGCTGACCGTCGGCGCGCGAAACTTTCTGTTTCCGGAGCTGCACGAGCCGGATTGGGCTGGGCCCAGGCTGCAGCCGTTCCTCGATCAAGCTCAGGCGGGCAGTGCATACCGCACGTACTTCGACACGAGCATCACTCGCTATAAAGGCTCTCCACTGCTCTACGCGTGGCAGGTCGAGAACGAACCCCTGGATTTCGTCGGCAACGACTTCACAGGTGACGATCAGATCAGCGCGTCACAGCTTGCGTGGGAGGTCGGCGAGGTGCACCGCCTCGACCCAGCGCACAAGGCCGTCATCACGACGTACAACGGCATGAACGTCTACGTCGACATGCTGCGTCTGTCGGCACCTGCTCCTATCGGTGCTAGCGGCCACCCGGCGGATGCGCTGGAGTTCGGTGACGCTCTGGGGCTCGACCTCTACGTCGACGGACCGAGCATATCGTTCCGTCATTTCGTGACGATCGACCTGCGTGAGCAGTGGAAGCAGGAGACGGTCTCCTTCTGGGGCGACCAGGCCAGCCGTCAGGGCAAAGATTTGTGGGTGGCAGAGATGCAGGCGCAACCGTGGAGCGACTCCAACACTTTCAAGCCGAAAGACCTGGTCGCCAGCGCCGTGGACTACCGTCAGGACAATCTGCAGGTGGTCCTCATGTGGGGCGTCGAGACATGGCTCGACGATCCAACGTGGTTTGCCGCCGGCGCGAAGGCTCTGCAGATCCTGCGAAGCTAGGATCTAGTCGGCGACGATCTCGTGCTGGTTCGCCGCCGTGATGGCGAAGGTTCCTGCCGACGTCGCGAGATGCACCGTCACGTTGTAGTCGGCCGAGCTCGAAGTGCCGGTGCCGTACTTGCCGCTGGTGCACGCGCTCGGGATCGTCAGCTTCAATGACGAGCCTCGGCCGGCTGCGACGCTGGCCGGGGCGAACTTCACCCCGTCGGCGTTGTAGCGCTCGCCGACCTTCTCGATCCACGGGCCCTTGACCGAGGCGACGGTCATCTGCGCAGTCACCGACTCGATCGTGACGGCCTTGCCCGTGCCGTTGTGGACGTTGACGGTCGCGTGAAGGTCGTACGCGGAGTTGTTGGCGCCGCCAGGGCAGTAGTAGGTCCGATCGACCGAAGCGCCTTCGAGAGTGAACGTCGTCGGCGAGGAGGAGGAGCACGCGGAAACGAGAACAAAGCCCGCCGCGACCAGGACCAGGTGGCGCATAGGCGGGCATCATATGTTGGCCTTCCTTCTAATGTGTGCGCGGTGGGACATCTCGATTCCCAGAGATCGCTGCCGGCGATGGGACCCGATCGGAGCGGGTTGAGCTCACTCGCCAAGAAGCTGCGACTCAACGCCGATCACAGCCTTGCCGCCCTCAATGTCCCGGACTCATACGTTGCTCTTCTGACGCCAGGGCCAAGCGACCTGAGGAAGCAGGTTCAGCCTGGCCAGTCCTTCGACGCGGTGCTGCTCTTCGTCAAGGACGTCGACGAGCTGCGGCGTCTTGGACCCAGCGCAATCTCCGCTGCGAAAGCGAATGGGCTGATCTGGATCGCGTATCCGAAGGGCGGCAAGACGGTCGGCGCAACCGACCTCCCCGCGACTCCGTGGTGGGTACAGCGCGACGTCCTCGGTGATGTCACCTCGGTGAAGGGTTACAGGCCTGTGTCGTTCGTCGCGGTCGACGACACGTGGACCGCGCTGCGCTTCAAGAAGGTGTAGCGCCAAGCTGCGCATCCTCGCCGTCGCGGACGAGGTCGAGGAGGGCTTTTACGGCGACAAGCTGACCTCGGTCCGGCCGGACTTGGTGCTCTCCTGCGGGGACCTGCCCTTCGACTACCTTGAGTATCTCGTCAGCCGCCTCGATGTCCCGTTGCTGTACGTGCCCGGCAACCACGACCCAAGCCTCAAGCCTCCAGACATGACGTGGATGCCCTTGCGGGCGGAGCTCCC
>DATKFA010000325.1:0-15449 GCA_035511715.1 Candidatus Acidiferrum sp.
TCCGCGCGAGATGGAGCGCCTGGCCCGGACCGTCGAAGACGTGGCCCACCGCCGGTGGCTCGTCTCCGACAACCCGGACGAGCACATCGATCAGCTCAGGCCGTACCTCGACCTCGGCTTCAACCACCTGGTCTTCCACCACCCGGGCGCCGACCAGCGCCGTTTCCTGGACCTGTACGGCTCGCAGATCCTGCCGAGGATTCGCCACCAGTGGGGTTAGGAAAGACATGGGTCGTGGTCCTGATCAAGGACTTCGACTCCGCCAAGGAGCGGCTGCGTCCGGCGCTGGGATCCAAGTCGAGGCGGGCGCTTGCCCGGCGCAACGCCCAGCTCGCGGTCACCGCGGCGGCGGCCGGCGATCACGTCCTGGCGGTGGCGGGGAGCGAGGAGGTCGCCGAGATGGCCGCCGCGTGGGGCGCCAGCGTGTTGCTCGAACCGCGCGAAGAGGGTCAGAACACCGCGGCCGAGCGGGGCATCGCAAGCGCGCGTGCCGCCGGAGCCGAGGCGGTGCTCCTCCTCTCGAGCGATCTGCCGCTCGTGACCGCGGACGCCGTGCGCCGGCTGCTGCAGGTGGCGGGCCGGTTGACGTCGCCCGTCGTCGTGGCGGTTCCCGCCATCGGAAGGGGTGGAACCAATGCGCTCTACCTGCGCCCCGCGGACACGATAGGGATGCATTTCGGTGAGGAATCGCTCGTCAAGTTCAGGGACGACGCCGAAGCCCGCGGCGTGAAGTTCGCGGTCCACCATTCGGACGCGATCGCGCTGGACCTCGACGAGCCATCCGACCTCGAACGCCTCAGCCGCGCGGTGTGAAGCGCGTCGAGCTCATCGCCGTCGAGGGCTTGCCCGAGGTGAGGCCCGGCGACGACCTGGGCCTCCTGATCGCAGAGCGTGCAACGCTGCAGAACGGCGACGTCCTCGTCATCGCGCAGAAGGTTGTTTCCAAGTCGGAAGGACGCCTGGTCGAGCTCGCGTCGGTCACGCCGAGCGACGAGGCGCAGCGCATAGCGCCGCGCCTGATAGCGGCGCCCGATCCGCGAATGGTGCAGGTCGTCCTCGACGAGAGCGTGCGCGTGCTGCGCTCCGACCGCGTCCTGATCACCGAGACGCGCCACGGTTTCGTCAGCGCCAACTCCGGAGTCGACCACTCGAACGTCGGGGCGGGGATGCTTGCCCTCCTGCCGGTCGACCCTGACGCGAGCGCGCAGCGCATCCGCCGGCGGCTCGTGGAACGAACAGGCGCGGAGGTTGGCGTCATCGTGTCCGACACTTTCGGACGGCCGTGGCGACTGGGCATCGTCAACGTGGCCCTCGGCGTGGCGGGCTTGCCTGCCCTCGTCGACCTGCGGGGCACGACCGACGATGCCGGCGAGCCGCTCCACGCGACGGTGCTCGCGGTCGCGGATGAGATCGCGGCGAGCGCGGGGCTGGTGATGGGCAAGACGGGCCGCACCCCCGCGGTCATCGTTCGCGGCCTCGCCCTTGATGGCAGCGGGTCCGGTCGCGACCTGATCCGACCGGCGGATGAGGACTTGTTCCGCTGACGGTCGTCGTGCTCGCCGGCGGAACCGGTGGCGCCGCCCTCGCGGACGGCATTCGCCAGGTGGCGCCGGACGTTGAGCTGACCGTTATCGCCAACACCGCGGACGACGACGAGTTCTGGGGCCTGCTCGTCTGCCCCGACGTCGACGCGGTCCTCTACCGCCTCGCCGGCGTCTTCAACCACGAGGCCGGCTACGGCGTCAAGGACGACACGTTCCACGTGCTGGACGCGCTCGCGCGCATCGGCGAGAACACGTGGTTTCGGATAGGCGACAAGGATTTCGCGACGCACGTCGCACGCGCCGACCTGATGCACCGCGGCTGCACGCTGACCGAGGCGACACTCGAGCTGGGCAGGCGTTTGGGGGTTCGTGCACGTGTGGTGCCCATGACCGATGACGTGGTGCGCACGCGGTTTGCCACCGACGCGGGCGAGCTTTCCTTCCAGGAGTACTTTGTGCGCGAGCGCCTTCGCCCGCGTCTCGAAGGCATTCGCTTCAGCGGCATCGGCGAGGCGCGACCTTCACGCGAGGTCCTGACAGCGCTGAGCGATGCCGAGATGGTCATCATCGGCCCGTCCAACCCGCTCATCTCGATCGAGCCAATCCTCCGTGTCCTCGGTGATGCGCTGGTCAGGGAGCGGACGATCGCCGTGACGCCGATCGTTTCCGGCGCCGCACTCAAGGGTCCGACTGTGGAGATGATGCGGGCCATGGGTCACGCCCCGGATCCGATCGAGGTGGCGCGAATGTACCGGTCGGTCGCGGCATCTTTTGTCCTCGACTCTCGGGACAGCAAGCTGTCGGCGGCGATCGAAGCGCTCGGTTATCGGGCGATCGTGACTGACACGATCATGCGCGATGGCGGCCGCGTGCTCGCCTCGACGCTGCTAGGTCACGTGTGAGTTGGCGACCATGACGAGGACCCCGATCAGCACCATCACGAGTCCCACCACCAGCACGGCGTACTGAGCGACGGCCATCACCGTGGCGTTCGGCCGCCTGAGCATCGGCTCCTCGGCCTCGTCCCCGGGGGCTTCACCGGAAGCGAGCTGCCAGGCGTCCGCGGTCGGGGCGCCGCCTTTGTCCTTCCTCTTCTTGGATGCCGGCTCGCCCGCGTCGGCTGATTCCTTCTCGGTGCTGACGATCGACCATCCCCCGGCCGAGGTCGAAGCGGCCGCCGCGGCGACCGAGGCGGCCGGAGCGACAGTCTGCGCGGGAGGCATCGGCGCAGGCGCCGGTGTCCAGACAGGCTCGCTCGGCGTCGGCATGGGGGTCGGCTCGGGGGCCGGGGTGAAGGGCTCCGGCTGGGGCGATGGAAAGTCGAAGCTGCTCGGCGCCGTCGCGGGAGCCGGGATCGAAGGCTGCTCCCATGGCGGCGGTTCGGCCGGACGGGCCCGGGGAGCGGCGGGCGGCGGCGCCACCGGCGGCGCGGAAAACGCGGGGGCCTCGTAGACCGCCGTCGGCTGGGCCGGCTGCTGGTCCATCATCGGCGCCGGCGCGGCGGACGGCTCGGGGTCCTTCTGGGCGTGGCCGTGAGGCGTGAGGGTGCGCTGGCGCGCGGCGCGAACCTTGTGCTCGATCTGGGAGCGGCGGGCCGAATACATGGAGCGTTTGTCGACGGACTTCCGCCGAAGCACGAAAAAGATCGCTCCGATGCCGATCAGCGCTACCAGCGGCCCCGCCAGCAGGTAAGCCATAGGCGCCGATTATCCGGGAATGGACCGTGTGAAACAATCGCGAATGGTGGCTCTTTACGACCGCGTACAGAACGACATGGTGGAGGCGCGGAAGCGCCGCGACGAGGTGGGTCTGTCCACCCTGTCGCTCCTCAAGAGCGAGCTCGTGCGCGCGAGCAAAGACGGCGGCGCGGCCGGGCAGATCAACGATGACCTCGTCGTGCGGGTTGCACGCAAGGAGGTCAAGCGCCGCGAGGAAGCCATCGACGTGTACCGCAAAGCGGGTCGCGAAGACTCGGCGCGACGCGAAGAGGCGGAGATGGCCATCCTCCGTACCTACCTCCCGGCGGCCATGAGCGAGCCGGAGCTCGAGGCGGAGATACGCGCGGTCATCGCCGAGGTCAAGCCCGACGGCCCGAAGGGTTTCGGGGCTGTGATGAAGGCTGCGACCGCGCGGCTCGCGGGCCGTGCCGACGGTACGCAGATCGCCGCGGTCACCCGCAGACTGCTTGGCTCCTAAGAAAGCCCCGAGCAAGAAGACCTGGAACTCGCCTCCTCCGCCGCGTGGCGCGCGCACGCGCGCGCTGTTGACGGTCGAGCGCCTGCGCGACCCCTATCCCGCCGTGACGGAGCTGTTGCATGAGAACCCGTTCCAGCTTCTGATCGCCACGATTCTGTCCGCCCAGACCACCGATCGCTCGGTCAACCTGGTCACGCCGGAGCTGTTTCGTCGCTGGCCGACCGCTGATGACCTCGCCGCCGCCGATCCGGCGGAGGTCGAAAAGCTGATCAAGCCGACCGGTTTCTTTCGCGCCAAGACCCAGCGCATCATCGCCGCAAGCCGCGCCCTCGTCGAACTGTTCGGCGGCGTCGTCCCCCAAGTCCTGGAGGACCTGGTCAAGATCCCCGGGATCGGCCGCAAGACCGCCAACGTGATCCTCGGCGCAGGCTTTGGCGTGCCCGGTTTTGCGGTCGATACGCACGTGATCCGGCTGACGAACCGGATCGGCATGGTGCGCACCAGTGACCCGGTGAAGATCGAGTTCCAGGTCTGCTCGATGGTCCCGAAGGAGGAGTGGACCGCGCTGTCGCTGCGGCTCATCCTGCACGGGCGGCGAATCTGCGACGCGCGTCGCCCGCTGTGCCCGGAGTGCGTCCTCAACGACTACTGCCCGTCGTCTCTGACCCGGCCGGGGCGCCGCCTGCGCAAGGGCCGGCCGATCGGCGAGGCGCCTGGCTCGGACATCAAGCTGGCCCGCTAGCGACCCACGAACGTTTGTTCTAGACTGGTCAGGGATGGTCGCCCCCGAGCCGAGGCTCGCCGACGTCGCATACGACGAGGTCCAGTGCAAGTCGGCGCTGAACCCCGTCAAGAACATGGGCTTCGCCTGGTCGCTCAACCCGTACACGGGCTGCGAGCACCGCTGCTCCTTCTGTTACGTGCGCGCGTTCGAGCTGCGCGCCGACCGGCCGTTCGATGATCGCTACGGGCGTACGGTCAGAGTCAAGATCAACGTCGCGACGGTCCTGCGCGGCGAGCTCGCGCGGAGGAGCTGGAAGAAGGAGACGGTTGTCATCGGAGCCGCGACCGATCCCTACCAGCCGGCGGAGGGCCAGTACCGGCTTACGCGCAAGTGCCTGGAGGCTCTGCGCGACTTCTCCAACCCGGCGGCGATGATCACGCGAGGGCCGATGATCGTCCGCGACATAGACGTGCTTTCCCAGCTCGCAACACGCGCGAACCTGCACATCACGTTCAGCATCCCGACGCTCGACGACGACGTGTGGCGCAAGACCGAGCCCGGCACCGCGCATCCGCGGCAGCGGTTGAGGGCGATCGAAAAGCTCGTCGGCGCCGGCATCGACGTCGGGGTGGGAATGGCCCCGATCCTGCCCGGTCTATCCGACAGGCCAGAGCAGCTGGAGGAGGTCGTCAAGGCCGCGCGCGAAGCGGGCGCGACGGGGCTGTGGGCTGGGATGCTGCACCTCAAGGACGGCACGCGCGAGCACTTCATGACAGTGCTGAACAAGCACTGGCCCGAGCTCGTGCCGCGATACGAGCAGGCGTACCGCGATCGGGCGTACCTCCCGCCGGCCTTCGGGGAGAAGACGATGCACGAGGTGGCGCGATTGCGCTCGCAGCTCGGCGTGTCCGACCGGCGGCGCGTGGTGTTGAAGCCGCCGCCGGAGCCGGAGCAGCTCTCACTACTCAATTAGCATTCAAACCGCGGTGCGCGGGCCTATCGACGTGCTCACAGGACGAGTCGGCGGCTTCACCAAGATGGAGATCGCTCGGCGCACGGTGCCCTGCTACAAGCACGTGCTGGAGAAGGAGGGCGAGAAGCTCTCCGTCTGTCTGCTCGTCGACTCCGGCAAGCTCTACCGGTTTCCATACGAGACCTACAAGGGCATCCGCGGTCTCGAGGTCAAAGCTCGTTACCTGCGCGGCGAGATGGAGCACCTGAGGCTGCGCGAATTCCAGCCCGGCCTCTGTCGTTATGTCGAAAGAGCAGACCGGGCCGTCTGAGTCGCTCGTCCAGGACCTGCTCTCCGAGAGGCGAGAGCTGAAGGTGGCTGTCGAGCGATTGAAGATCGAGCTCGAGGATGCAAAGGCCGGCGGCGGCGGCCCCGATCCCCGGGTGAAAGAGCTGCAGGGAGAGATCGAGCGACTGCGCTACCAGCTCGCGTCGGTGCGGGCGGAGGTGACGCAGCTCCGCGAGGACCGCGACCGGCTTAAGTCGGGGATCGAGCGCGCCCTGGACCAGCTGGCAGAAGAATAAAAAAGGCCCCACGTGGTCGCGGGGCCTTCCTCGAGATCTCCGGAGTTATTTGACGGCGTTCGCCAGGCTGTCGGTGAGGCTGTCGGTGAACTGGGCGATGCCGGGCGCCTTGATGTGGCCGCCCTGGTAGTTGAAGGCGCCGATGAGGAAGATGACCCAGTAGATGATCGCTACGAGGTAGATCAACGCCCCGACGGGGGCGAAGATGATGCTGACGATCACGCCGATGAGCCAGATGCCGCCCAGCACGACGACCGACTGCGCCGCGTTCCACTTCACGTCCGGGTCGTTCTTGCCGACGAAGAGAAAGATGAGTCCGGTGATCCACCACAGGAGGTAGGCGAGGATGACGTTCGTCTTGGTGTTGCTCGCCGCGGGGGTTCCGCCCGTTGAAGCGGGCTGACTCGGCGGCGGCGGTGGCACTTGCGACATGGACTGTCCTCCTCCTGATTCGATAGCCGGTGCGGGCAGATTATCGACGGCGGGACGCGAAAACGCTATAGCTCAGTCGAGCTCGAAGGACTCTGCTAGGCTCGGCCGAGGATGAGCGAAGGGGGTCAACCGCCCGACTCCGAGAGCTCGGTTCCACCCTGGGCGCCGCCGCCTGAACCCCCCGAACACCAGCGGCCGGCGACGCCCCCTTCACCCGACCTGGCCGCGACCATGCGGCTCATCCCGGTGCCGCCACCGACCACGCCGCCGCCATCCTATGTGGCCGCGGCACCGCCACCGCTAACCGGTGAGCGCTACATCGGCAAGTACCGCGTCAAGGGTGAGCTCGGGCGCGGCGGTATGGGGACGGTATATCTCGCCGAGCAGCCGGGCCTAGGCCGCGAGGTCGCGATCAAAGAGCTGATCCAGTCTGCCGACCCGACCGCCCTGAAACGATTCCTGCAGGAGGCCCAGGTCATGGCTCGCACCAGCCACCCCAACCTGGTCCAGGTCCACGACATGGAGCTGCAGGGCAACGTCAACTACCTGGTCCTCGAGTTCGTGAAAGGCCGGAGCCTTCGCGCCTGGATGAACGAGCGTCCGGTGCCCCCGCCGCAGGTGTTCGCGATCATGCACGGCGTCCTGCAGGCGCTCGATTACGCGCACCGCCACTCGATCGTCCACCGGGATGTGAAGCCGGAGAACGTGCTGATCTCAGAGGAAGGCATCGTCAAGGTCGCCGACTTCGGCATCGCCCGCCTGACCGACGACTCGGGGGTCGGCGGCACCGCGACCAAGACCGGCACGACGGTCGGCACGCCGCAGTACATGTCGCCCGAGCAAGTGGCCTCGAGCAAGGTCGACGGGCGCAGCGACCTGTACTCCGCCGGGATCATGCTCTACGAGCTCGTCGCCGGCCAGCCCCCGTTCACGGCCTCCGATGCGGACGGTCCGTTCACCCTTATGGCCAAGCACGTGCAGGCTCCGCCGAAGCCGCCGTCGGTGTACCGGCCCGGCCTCAACCTCGAGCTGGAGCAGGTCATCCTGAAGTCGCTGTCCAAGCGACCCGAAGACCGCTACCAGAGCGGCCACGAGTTCGACCATGAGATGTCGGAGGTCGCGGATCGCATGTGTCCAGGGTGGCAGCGCAGCCTCGAGCCCGGCGCTGACCTGTCGAAAATGATCCCGATGGCCACCCCCGCGATCCCCATCCCGTCACCTGCGCTCGGCAACACGGCGACCGCAGGCTCGTCGAGGGTCGCCTACAACCCGGCGCCGCCGGTCCAGCCTGTAGCAACAAAGACGTTGGGCTGCCTGAGCGTGATCGCGCTGCTGGCGATCGCCGCCTCAGTTGGGGCTCTGGCTGCGAGCCTGATCCGTTAGCGGCCCGGCCGAAAAGCCCTCGACGGATCTTCGGCGCCCATGCGGCCCATCTCCGGGTTCAGCTCCTGCGCTGCTCGCTCACGCATCAACGGATGCGCTCGCTCCGCTGCTCGTCGCTTCACCCGGATCTGGGCCACCTGGATCGCCGAATCTCTCGCCGAGGGTTTTCGTCCGTGCCGCTAGCGCCTGCTCGGCCTCGTCGCCGACGAGGAGGTCGGTCGATCCGGTCTCGGCCGCTTCGAGAGTTGTCTGCTGCGTGTACTGCGACGTGAACGTCTGGTGCGCTTGCGTCGCCAGCTCGGTGGGGAACTGGACCCATGGTGAGTCAGGCGACTCCCGGATCGCCGTCACCTGGTAGATCCGGAACTTTTCGGCCGATTTACCTTTCAGCTGCACGCCGGGCACCAGGTCGACCGCCACGTAGTCGCTGCACATCTCGTAAGTCTCCTGACCGATCAAGACGTGGAACGCCGGGGCGTGGGAGCAGAAGCGCGCCGCGGTGTTGACGGTGTCGCCCAGCGCGGTGTACTGCAGCCGGCTCCGCGATCCCATGTTCCCGACCACAGCGGGGCCGGAGTTGATGCCGATTCCCCATCGGATGGGAGGCAGGCCCTTCTCGAGCAGCTTTTGCTGCAGCTCAGGTCCGCGGTTGATGCAGTCGTAGGCGCAGCGAAGCGCGAGGAGCGCGTGGTTCGCCTGTGTTCGCGGCGCGTTCCAGAACGCCATGATCTCGTCGCCGACGTACTTGTCGATGGTGCCGTCCCAGGTGAAGATGATCCCGCTCAGGTGATCGAGGTACATCTGCACGACCTCGGTCACGTCGCCCGGCGCCATCGACTCCGACATCGAGGTGAAGCCGCGGATGTCGACGAACATGAGCGTGATGTCGCGACGCTCACCGCCGCGAAGGATGTCGTCGACGCCGCCTCGGGTCTTCGCGAGCTCGGCCACGATCTCGGGCTTGAGGTAATGCCCGAACAGAGCCGTGACCTTCCGCTTCTCGCGGTCTTCGTAGAGGAAGCGGTAAGCCGTCACTCCTGAATACGTCAGGGCGATGGCGAGCCACGGATGGAAGAGGTCTGGGACCCAACCGAAGAACACCGACAGAGCAGACATTGCGACCGTGAACACGGCAAGCGCGCCGACCGTGCCGGCGAAGCCCCACAGCACCGTGACGCGTGCGACGCCGACTGCGGTTGTAAGCGCGAGCAGCAGCATTATCAGGAAGAGTGCGATCGGCGCCTCGGGGACAAGAAACCTCGGCTGGGCGGGTGGCGGCAGGAACATGTTGAGCACGTTGGCGTGCAGCTCGACGCCCGGCATGGGAATGCCGTTGCCGTCGGGCGTCAACACCTCGTCGTGCACTCCGGTCAGGTTGTAGGCGCCGATCAGGACGACCTTGTTCCTCACCTGGTCGGGCTTGAACGATCCGTCCCAGACGTCGCCGAACGGCACATACTGCCTGGCCTGCTTGAATCCACCGGGACCGGTGACGTAATCGACCAGAGCGTCGCCGCGGCTGTCGACCGGAAGAGACTGCTGCCACGCTTGCCCGAAGTTGGCGCTGCCATCGGACTCGGTCAGGTTCGGTCCACTCGCGAAGTCAGGCAGCAGCTGGTCGATTCGCGCTGCCTGGAAACCTAGCGAGTAGATCATCGGGAGACTGCACGTCCCGGCGCTGTGGCATGCGGGCTCGACGAACATGGGGATACGCCTGACGACGCCGTCCGAGTCAGGCTGGTAGTCGGTCGAGGCGAGCACCACGTTTGGATAGGGGTGGGTGCACGGGCCTGTCGCGTCATAGCACCAGAAGTCGCGGAGGGGGCCCTGATCCAGACCGGCCGGGTTGGTCTTGGGAGAGACCTGCTGGACATAGCCGTCTCGGGCGATGCGGTCCTCGCTGGGATACGAGAGCAGGACCGGGATCTTGGCGGTCTGAAGAGCCGCCGCAAACTGCGTGTCGTTGCGGGAGGGATCTGGGAAGCTGACGTCGAACGCGACCACCGAGGCGCCGGCCGCCTCGAGGTTGACCAGCGCGCGAGCGTACGCGTCCCGAACGATGGGGAACGACCCGATCCTGGCAACACTGGCATCGTCGATGCCCACGACGACGATGTCCGGATTGGGAGTGCTGGTGCTGAGCAGACGGTCCTCCGGATGGACCACGAGGTTGACCGCACAGGCGCCCTGACCGGTGTCGCATGCGACCTGCTGGGTGTACAGGCCGAACATCAGGATCGAGATCACGACGGCCATCAGGATCGCGACGGCGGTTCGGTACGTGTACCAGTAGCGGATGTAGCGACCCAAATTCGCGGCGATCATATCCGCTGGGCATGGCTGTTCTTTGCGGAATCGCCGGATGGGCGGACAGGTCGCTGATCGACTCGAAGCTCTTCTATCCGCTTGCGATCAAGACCTCGGCCGAGCGTCTCGGCTTTTACGCGACTCAGTTCCCTCTCGTCGAGGTCGACTCGACCTACTACGGGATCCCCAAGCCCGAGACAGTCGAGGGATGGGTGGCGCGAACGCCGACGCACTTCGCGTTCGATGTCAAGTCGTTCTCCCTCTTCACCAACCACCCGACCCGACCGCTTTCCATGCCGCCCGACCTCCGCGAGGGTCTACCGGCGGCCCTTCGCGAGAAGCGAAACCTCTACCTCGAGCAGCTGCCGGACGACATCGTCGACGAGAGCTGGGATCGCTTCCGGGCTGCGCTCGAACCGCTTCGCGCCGCCGGGAAGCTGGCGGCCGTCTTCTTTCAGTTCCCTCCGTGGTTCCTTCCCTCGTCGCGCTCGCTCGCCTACGTCGAGCAGTGCCAGGAGCGCATGCATGGATTCCAGGTCGCGGTCGAGCTCCGCCGACCGGAGTGGCTAGACGCGCGCCACCGCGACGGCACGCTTGCCTTCTTGACGTCGCGCGGGATCCCCTACGTGGCGGTCGACGTGCCGGAAGGGCACGCGACGAGCATGCCCTCGCTGTCCAACGTGACCTCGGACAAGCTCGCGGTCATCCGTTTTCATGGCCGCAACCACCAGACGTGGGACCTGAAGGGCGTGCCTCCGAATGTGCGGTTCCGCTACGACTACTCCGACCAGGAGCTTTCGGAGTGGGTGCCCCGGATCAAGGAGATGGAGCGCTCGGCCGGACGGGTGCACGCCCTCATGAACAACAACTACTCGAACTACGCCGTCAAGGCAGCGACGCGTCTGACTGAACTTTTGAATACAAAGTAGTCCGAATAAGCGAAATCCGTTGTAAGGGCCAAGCAGCGATGAGTCGATGGTGGTTTGTCAGTCTCTACTGCGTACGGAGCCAGGCCGACATGCGGCCGGAGCATGCCGTCGAGAAAGGAGTCATGAGATGACGCGGTACCTGATTTCGTTCCCCAGCGGCGCGATGGATCACATCCCCCATGAGGAGCTCCCCGCCGTAGACAAGGCTGCTCACGCGGTGGTCCAGGAGGCCATGGACGCAGGCGTGTGGGTGTTCGGCGGCGGGCTGGCCGAGGACGTGAATCCCGTCATGGTGGCCGGTGACGGGACGATCACCGCCGGCACGTACCCACAGACCAAGGAGCTCAACGGAGGGTTCACCGTCCTCGACTTGCCTTCTCGGGAGGCAGCCCAGGAATGGGCCGCGAAGATCGCCACCGCCTGCCGCTGCGCTCAAGAGGTCCGCGAGTTCATGCCCGACCCAGCGGTGGGCAACTGAGCGAAGCCCCGTAGTCAGTCCTTCAGATCGCGCCGGCGGGCCTCGCCGATGACGTGATCGCCAAGGCCACCAAACACGGGCTCAGCCACGTGGAAGATGCGCATGGGGACGACCATGGCGTCACGTCGCGGAAAGCGCGCCGTGCGCACGATCAGGTTGGCGACCCAGGCCGGCGGATAGGTCAGGAGGCCGACGGCAGGCTTGCGGTCGCCGAAGAACTCGGTGCCCGACGTCACGCCCGGATAGACGACGCAGACCTTGACGCCGGTTCCCGAAAGCTCGCCGCGCAGCGCGTGCGAGAAGCCGACGACCGCGTGCTTGGTCGCGCCGTAGACGGCCGAGTAAGGCGAAGGACGGAATCCAGCCACCGACGCGACGTTGATGATCACGCCGCGTCGGCGCTCGAGCATCCACGGCAGGGCGGCCTGCGTGATGTTGATGACGCCCTTGACGTTGGTCGCGATGAGCTCGTCGATCTTGTCTTCCGGCATCTGGTGCGCACGTCCGGACCAGCCGGCGCCGGCGTTGTTGACGAGGATGTCGAGGCGCTCGTGGTCCCGTAAGGTGGCGGCGATGAAGGCCCGCGCCGAGGCGCGCTGTCCGACGTCGAGCAGCCGCACTCCAACGTCGGGAGAGCCCGCCGCGCGGCACTTCTGCGCGACCACGTTGAGCTTTTCCAGGCGCCGCGCGCCGAGCTCGAGTCGCGCGCCGCGCCGCGCGAATGCGATCGCGGTCGCCTCCCCGATGCCGCTCGAAGCTCCGGTGATCACGACGACCGCTCCCTTCAGCCGCACCGCCCTATGATCGCGGTCAGTCTCCGATGAAGGCGCTGACTTTCCAGGGCGAGGGCGAGGTCAAGGTCGTAGACGTCCCGCGACCGATACTCGGCGGTTCCCGGGACGTGCTGGTCAAGGTCACGCTCGGAGCCGTCTGCGGCTCTGACCTGCACATCCTGCACGGCCAGACGCCGATGAACCCCGGTGCAGTGCTCGGACACGAGTTCGTCGGCGCGGTCGAAGAGGTCGGGAGCGAGGTCGCTCGATTCCAACCCGGCGACCGGGTCGTGTCGAGCTTCTTCACCGCCTGCGGCCACTGCACCCTGTGCCGCAAGGACTGGTTCAACCAGTGCGCCGAGAAGCGCACCTTCGGCCATGGCGACTTCTTCGGCGGGCTCGGTGGCGGGCAGGCGGAGTACGTCGTGGTGCCGAACGCCGACAACACGATGGAAAAGATCCCGGAAGGGATGACCGACGAGCAGGCGATCTTCGTCGGCGACATCCTGGCGACGGGTTTCTTCGGCGCGGAGCGCGCTGAGATCAAACCAGGTGATGTCACCGCGGTCGTGGGCGCCGGCCCTGTCGGCCTCATGGCGATCATGTCGGCCCAGCTCTTCGGGCCCGCGCGCGTATTCGCGATCGACATGGTCGAGGAGCGGCTGGAGCTTGCGCGCGAGCTGGGCGCGATCCCGATCGACGCCCGCGACGTCGCGCCGGTGGAGGCAATCAAACAGGCGACGGGCGGACTTGGAGCCGACTCGAGCGTCGAGTGCGTGGGGCTGCTGTCCGCGGTCGACACCGCGATCAACTCCGTGCGTGGAGGTGGAACCATCTCCATGGTCGGAGTGCCCAGCGCCAACGAAGGCGAGTTTCCTTTCATGCGCGTGTGGCTCAAGGCGCTGACGTTTCGCGCCGGGTGGTGCAACGTCCAGAAGTACATGCGCCCGCTGCTCGACCTCATCGCCGCGGGCCGGTTGCGTCCGGAGAAGATCATCAGCCACCGCATGAAGCTGGAGCAGGCCGAAGAGGCCTACCACATGTTCGACGCGCGCGAAGCGACCAAGATCGTCCTCACCCCATGAGGCGAGACGAGGTGGAGCTGAAGGCCGGATTCACTCCGGCCGTCTCCAGGCCTAGTCCATCCAGACGCCGCCGGGCGCCGTGTGGAACGGAGGGGGTTCCGCGGGGGAGGCCTGCCTCCCCCGCGCCTAAGATCGCCCTGACCCCGTGACGCGCAACTACGACGTGATCGTCGTCGGCGGTGGTTCGGGCGGAGGCGTGGTGGCGAGCCGGCTCAGCGAAGACCCCTCGGTCAGCGTGCTGTTGCTGGAGGCGGGTCCGGATCCGGGTGACAACGTCCCTGACGCGATCCGCTACCTGCGCCAGGGGAGTGGTGTCAACGAGTTCGACTGGGGCTACATCGACCGGCATGCCCGCAGCGCGCTGCCGCGGGGAAAGATCCTCGGTGGCAGCTCGGCGGTGAACGCGTCGTTTGCGCCGCGCGGCCAGCCCCAGGACTACGACACGTGGGCGGCGACGGGCCTTCCGTCGTGGTCGTGGGAAAAGTGCTTGCCTTACTTCAAGAAGCTCGAGACCGACCGCGAGTTCGGTGACCGCGATTACCACGGCAGCTCGGGTCCGATCAACGTCGAACGCTCACCCTTCAACGATCTGCACGACAGCATTCGCGCAGCGGCGCTCGAGCTCGGCCACGCCGCGGTGGACGACCTCAACGAGCCGGGCGCGGTGGGGATCGGGATGATGCCTCGCAACGTTCGCGACGGGCAGCGGCAGAGCACGCTGTTGACCTACATCGCGCTCGCGCGAGGGCGCGGCAATCTCGAGATCCGCGCCGACACCCTCGTCGATTCGATCGTGATTCGCGATGGCCGCGCGACGGGCGTGCGACTTGCCGGCGGCGAAGTCATCGCGGGCCGGCGGGTGGTGCTCGCCGCCGGTGCTTACAACTCGCCCGCGATGCTGCAGCGCAGCGGAGTCGGTGCGCCCGACCTGCTGCGCCGTCTGGGCGTGGACGTGGTCCTCCCGTCGCGTGGTGTCGGCGAGAACCTCCTCGACCACGTCTCGACGCTCGTCGTCCTCGACATGGGTCGCGACGTGCAGACCGGCGGCGTCCTGATCGGGCCCGCTCTCAAGATCCGCACGCGGCCTGGGCTCGCGGTAGAGGACGTCAAGTTCACATTCGTCCTCGGCGAGCTGTTCACGATGGCCGGCCTCATGGGCTTCTACGTCGAGGTCAGCAACTGCGAATCGAGGGGCTACGTGCGCGCGACTTCAAAGGACCCGGCCGCGGAGCCGGACATCGATCACCGGTACTTCTCCAATCCGATGGACCTCGAGCGCATGCTCGGCGGCGCAAGGGTCGCCTTCGAGGTGGCGGCGGTGATGAACGAGTCCATGACTTGCGAGGTCATCCTGCCCGACGCCGCGACGGCGCGCGACCCTCAGCTTCTTCGCGAGCACTGCATGCAATTTCACGCCACCGACTACCACCCGTCGGGGACGCTGCGAATGGGTCCGGATGGAAACGAGATGGCGGTGGTGGACGACCACTGCCGTCTGCGCGGCGTGGAGAACCTCTACGTCGCCGACGCCTCGGTCATGCCTACGGTCCCGCGGGCCAACATCAACCTGCCGACGATGATGATCGGCGAGAGAGTCTCAGACTTCGTCCGCGCTGAGCTGTAACGCGGCGGCGGAGTCGAGCGCCAGCAGGTAACCCTTGGCGCGTTCCGTGAGCGGGTAACGATTTTCCAACGCGTGAAACTCGCGGCCGTGGTCGCTTTGCACCAGGTGGGCGAGCTCGTGCACGAGCAGGTAATCGAGGACCCAGTCCGGAAGCTCCGCTGCCCGTCGCGCGATTCGAATGGCGCCGTCGGTGAAAGAGCAGCTGCCCCACTGGTGATCCATGTCAGCGAACCCGATCGAGGTCCACGTCAGCCCGCCGTCGAAGTGGCGCTGGTTGAGGCGAGCTGCTCGCTCTTCCAGCCGAAGGTCGCTCGGTCTGCGGCGTTCGGCTCGTCGTTCCAGCCGCTTGCTCATCACCTCCGCCCAGTGCTCCCGCTCGGCGATGGGCATCGTCGCGGGTACCAGCAGTTCCAGCACGCCGGAGCGGAGCCGGGCGGC
>DATKFA010000326.1:0-3969 GCA_035511715.1 Candidatus Acidiferrum sp.
GGCCGCCAAAGCGACGACCTTAGAAGTCGTCGTCGGACGAGGAGCCTTCCTCTTCCTTCTTCTTGCGCTGGTTCAGGAGCCGGATGAAGTCCTGCGCCCGCGCGAGCGCCTTCCAACGCTCCGGGAAGAAGTCCTGAACCAGGATCTGGCGGTCCGGCTGCTGGTAGACGGTGACGCACCACTTGTTGAGGGTGCGCGAGACTTCGACCTCGAAGTCCTTCTCCGCGGTCTCATACCGAACAACTTTGTCGTCGTCGAATCTTCTTCGTCCTGAAACAGCCATAGGTAATTCACTCGGGCGGGGGTACGGCTCATTGAGCGTCTTCGAATTATAGGCTCCGGCTCGGGAGACCCTCCGGGGAGCCTGCGAGCAGCTCCTGGAGCAGAGGAATCAGCTCCTCCCGGAGCCCTTCCCGCTTCATCGCCAGCATGAGATTGGCCCTTAGGTAGCCCGGCACGGTGCCCGTGTCGTAGTAGTCGCCTTCGAACTCGATCCCCACCACCGGGTGCCGTCCGATCGTCCGTTTGATCGCGTCGACCAGCTGTATCTCCTTGCCCGCACCTGGTTCGCCTCGGTCCAGCTCGTCAAAGACCGCGGGCAAGATCACGTAACGGCCGAGCGCCGCCAGGTCCGAAGGTGCGTCCGCCCGGGATGGCTTCTCGACCACATCGGTCACCTCGTAGATGCCGCCCTTGGAGCCGGACGTCGCGATGATGCCGTACCTGCTGACCTCGCTCCTCGGCACCCGGCGCACGGCGAGCACCGTCGCTCCCGTCTTGTGATGTGCGTCGATGAGCTGCTTCAGACAGGGTTCGCCGTCGTTGAGGATGACGTCGTCCGCAAGCAGGACTGCGCACGCCTCACCTTCCACCAATAACCGCGCGGTCCACACTGCGTGCCCAAGTCCGAGCGGCTCCTTCTGCTGGACGTAGGTGATGACGACCTGGTTGCTCAGCTGGTCGACCTCGCTGAGGATGTGGAGCAGGTCGCTCTTCCCCCGCTGCTCCAGGTAGTGCTCGAGCTCCAGCGAGCGGTCGAAGTGGTCGACGATCGCCCGCTTGCCGCCGCCGGTGACCATGATCACCTGCTCGATCCCGCTCGCGATCGCCTCTTCGACGCCGTACTGGATGGTCGGCTTGTCGACGAGCGGAAGCATCTCCTTGGGCTGCGCCTTGGTCACGGGCAAAAAGCGCGTGCCGAGGCCGGCGGCCGGAAAGATGGCTTTTCTGACGACTGATCGGGTCATTAACGACAATCTATATGGTGGACACTCTCGAGGGGATTCGGCCCGGCGTCGAGGGTCGCATGGAGCGGGTCGTCGAAGGCAACCTTCTGACGCACCACGTCGGGGGCAGGGGCACCTTTGCGACGCCGGCAATGATCGGCCTCATGGAGTGGACCAGCCATCGCTCGGTCGAACGCCTCCTTCCACCTGACCACACCACCGTCGGCTACGAGGTGCACGTGCGCCACCTTGCGCCCAGCGCTCCTGGCAGCTCGATCGTGGTCACGTCTCGCCTCATGGAGGTGAAAGGAAACAAGCTCATGTTCGAGGTCGAGTGCCACGAGGGCGACAGGCTGCTCGGTTCGGGCATCCATAAGCGCGCGGTGGTGCCGGCGAACTTCTAGCGATGCCCTACTGGCAGATCGTCACGCGCTCGTTTCGCATCGCGTGGGACCACAGGTACCTCTGGCTGCTAGCCATCTTCTCCGGCGAGGGCGGCGGCGCGAGCTACAGCTACTCGCAGCGAACCACAGGGTCCACCAATCAGCCGACGGACGTCGCGGCCCAGCAGCTCCTGCAGCAGGCAACGGCGTGGGTGAGCAACCACGTCGCGCTGCTGATCACCCTGGCTCTGGTGTGGCTGATCATCGTCATCGCCTTCTTCGTCCTCGCCGCCGTCTGTGAGGGCGCCACGATCCGAGCTTCCGCGGAGCACGACGCGGAGCGGCCGTTTGGCCTCGGCGTGGCGTGGGGAGCGGGCGTCCATACGATGTGGGTCATCGCGCGCTTCCGCCTCCTGCTGCTCGCTCTGAACCTACCTCTCCTTCTCCTGATCGCCGGGTGGGTGATCGCACTTCTCGTGGCTCTGGTCAACCACAACCTCGGCGCGCTCGCGCCGCTGATCCTTACCGGCCTGCTCCTGCTGGTGGTCTGGTTTGTCTTCGGCACGTACCTCTTCTTCCTCGACCGCCTCGGCACGCGGGCCGTCATCCTCGAGGAGCTGAAGGCGATCCCGGCGATCGGCCGCGCGCATCGCCTGCTGCTGCACCGACTCGGGCGCACGCTCCTGGTCTGGCTCTTGTCGATCGGGGTTGCACTGGTGGTCGGCATCGCGCTGGCCTGCGTCGGCGCCCTGGTCGTGGTGCCGTTCGTGACGGTCGCGGCCCTCGCCGGCTCGGGCGGCTCCGGCGCCGGCTTGATCCTGGCCACCGTGATCGCGATCATCTTCGTGCCGGTTCTGGTGGTCGTGTACGGGTTCGTCGCAGCGGTGATGTCGACCTACTGGACCCTGGCGTTCCGGCGCCTCGACCTCGATTACGCCCCGGCGTATGCGTATCCGGTCGCGCCGCAAGCTCCGCCGAGCCCGCAAACATGAGCGACGAGCTCGACCGCGTCGCGCCGCGCGAGAGCGCGCGCAACAGGGCGCGCGACAAAAAGGTCAGGGGGCCGAAGGTCGTCTCCGTGAACCCGGGCTTGAAGAAGCTCGCGCAGCACATCGCGGACAAGCGCAGGCAAAAGAAAAAGACAGTACGCTGAGGCGACTCCGTCCACGCATCTGATTGGGGGTGAACCGATGAAGGCCTACGTCCTCATCAACGCGTCACCGGGGCGCGCGCTCGAGGTGGCCAAGAAGATGGAAGGGGTCCAGGGGATTTCGGCGGCGGATGCCATCACCGGCGAGTACGACGTCATCGCGGTGTGCGAGGCGCCGGACGTCAACTCCATCGGCTCGCTGATCGTCGACAAGATTCAGAAGATCGACGGTGTCTTCAAGACGATCACCTGCCTCGCGGTGAAGTAGCCTCCGGCGCAGGATCCGGTGTCTCCCGGAGGGCGGCGGCCACCTCGGGGAGGCGTGACAACCACGGAGCCATGGCCGGCATCTCCTGCTCGAAGCTGCCGACCGACGGCGACCACGTCAGCTCGCGTCGGGAGTACGAATCGTCGTAGTGGTGCGGCTTGCCCCAAACGTCGATCGCGAGCAGGCCCGGCCACACCGCGGCACCCTGTGGCGTGATCGTCTCCGCCGCCAGTGACCTGGCGTAGGCAAGGTCGTAGGGGATCGACCCGATGTCGGCCGCAAAGCCCACCGAGCGCGCGGCCGACGTAAGGTAGTCGCGCCAGGTCGAATCGAAGCCCCCGACCAGGTAGCGGTGCCCGGCACGACCCCGGTCGGACGCGGCCAGGCATGCCCTGCCGACATCTTCGGCCGAGACGAAGGTCTGCTTGGCTCGTCCGCCACCGGGCAGCCACACGCGGCCGCGCACCGCGGTCGCCATCAGGCGCGGCAGGAGCCAGTCCTCGCCTGAGCCGAACACCCGCGCGGGGCGGAGGATCACCACCTCGACGTCGCCGGCGTTCGCGACCAGCCACTCTTCCTCGTACAGCTTTTGCTTCTCGAAGGCGTGTGCGGGTTTGACCTTCGACCTCTCGGTGATGCGAGTGAAATGGTCCGGTCCGAACACGTCCGCGGTCGACACGTGGACGATGCGGCGGACTCTCGCCTGGCGCGCAGCCTCGAGCATTCTCGACAGCTGACGCGGTTCGTTACGCCGAAAGCGGAGGCGGCGTCCCGGCGCGACCGTCTGGGCCGCGAACACGACGACTTCGATTCCGGCGATCGCGTCGGCGAGGGTCTCATCGTCGGCGTCGGCGTTGAGCTCGATCACCGGGACGTCTGCGGCCAGCGCGCGCGACACGTGGCCCCCGAGGAACTCCCCCGCGCCTATGACCAGGAGCAAAG
>DATKFA010000327.1:0-7303 GCA_035511715.1 Candidatus Acidiferrum sp.
AGGTAGCCGCCGAGGTTCAGGTTCTCTTCCACCGTGAGGACGTTGAAGATCCGCCTGCCCTCGGGCACGTGACTGAGACCCATGGCCACTATCGAGTGCGCGCTCTGGCCCACAAGGCTCTTGCCGTTGCATGTGATGACGCCGCTGCGCGGTCGCAAAAGGCCCGAGATGGTGCGCAGGGTCGTGGTCTTGCCGGCGCCGTTGCCGCCGAGGATGGCCACGACCTCACCGGCCTCAGCCTTCAGCGAGATGCCCTTCAGCGCCTCGATGTTGCCGTAGAAGACATGGAGGTCGCGCACCTCCAGGACGGCCATACGCCTAGGCTCCTTGCGCCTGTTCCAGGCTGAAATCGTCCTCCTCGCGACCGAGGTAAGCCTCGATCACCGCGGGATCCTGCTGGATGTCGGCCGGCTTGCCGAGCGCGATCAGGATTCCGTGGTCGAGGACGGCGATGCGATCTGAAACTCGCATCACCAGCGACATGTCGTGCTCGATCAGGACGACCGTGATGCCAAGTCCGCGGATCTTGCGGATGATCCCGTCCAGCTCGAGCTTCTCGGTGGGGTTCATTCCGGCCGCCGGCTCATCGAAAAGCACCAGGTGCGGGTGCGAGGCCAGCGCCCGAGCGATCTCCACCCGACGTTGGTCGGCATAGGACAGCTCGGTCGCCAACCGGCCCGCGACCTTCTCGAGGCCGACGAACTCGAGCCACCGCCGCGATTCCTGGAGAGTGCGCAGCTCGTCCTTGCGCTCGCCCGGCGTGTGCAACATCGCCTGCCAGGTCATGGTCCGGTGGCGGGGATAGAGGCCCACCATCACGTTTTCGAAGACCGCCATTTGCTTGAAAAGGCGAATGCCCTGAAAGGTTCGCCCGACGCCGCGAGCGGCGATCACGTGCGGACGGAGACCGACGACCGAGCGGCCATCTATTTGGATCGTGCCGGCCTTCGGCTTTTGCACACCCGTGATGCAGTTGAACAGGGTCGTCTTGCCTCCGCCGTTGGGTCCGATGATGCTGAAGATCTCCCCGCGCCGGACGTCGAACGTGACTCCGTCGATGGCGCGCAAGCCTCCGAACTGCTGGATCACGCCCTCAACCTCAAGGATGGCTTCGCCCTCTTTGACGACGCGATGCCCGCCGGCGACGTGCCGGCGATCGCGTTCCTCCATTTGCAGCTGATGTTCGCGAAGAATCTTCGCGGCCTGGTCTTCGGCCTCCTCTGCCTGGAGGCCGTAGAAGGGTTTCGGCTTGCGCCTGATCCGCGCCCACAGGCCCTGCGGCAGGAGCAGCATCATGCCGACGAGCAGCAGGGCGAAGATCAGCAGCCGCTGGTCGGCGAACTGCCGCAGCACCTCCGGCAGTCCAACGACCACCAGGGCGCCAAGCAGGACTCCGGGAAGGCTCCCCGTGCCGCCGAGGACGATCACGATCAGGGCCAGGACCGAAAGCGAGAACGTGAAGCTGGTCGGGTCGATGGCGCCGATCCGGGTCGCAAAGAACGCGCCCGCGAGGCCGCCCCACATCCCGCCCATCACGTACGCGAACAGCTTCAGTCGGAGAGAAGGCACACCGACGGATTCGGCGGCGAACTCGTCCTCTCGGATGGCGATCCAGCCTCGGCCCAGCCTCGAATGCTCCAGGTGTTGGGCGAAGATCATCGCGACCGCGAGCAACAACAGTCCGACCAGGAGAAAGTCGAACTGGGTCTGAAACACGTAGCCAAAGGCCCGTGGGAACGGGATCTGGAGGATGCCATTCGGTCCGCCGGCGTAGTCCCAGTTGGTGAACGTGACCCGGGTCATCTCCCCGAAACCCAGCGTCACGATGGCGAGGTAGTCACTGCGCAAACGCAGAGTCGGGTATCCGAGGATGGCTCCCGCGGTGCCGGTGAAGAGCACCGCCAGCGGAACGGTCGCGAAGAAGTTCCAGTGGGCCTGGGTCGTCAGCAAGGCGCAGGTGTAGGCCCCGATCGCAAAGAAGGCCGCGTAGCCGAGGTCGAGCAGGCCGGCGAACCCGACCACTATGTTCAGCCCCAAACCGAGCATCGCATACGTGGCGACGCTGACCAGGACCGAGGTGAAGTACTCGTCCCCGTCCAGGTAGGCGATGACGCCGATGACCAGCAGGAACGCGATCACTCGCGACCAGTACGGGACGCGGTCGACTCGATTCAGCCATTGGGTGAAGCGGGGATCTTCGCCATAGCGCCTGTAACCCACGATCCGCACGACCGCCAGCACCAGGAAGACGACGAGAAGCGTGAGCAGCAGATCGTCGGCGCTCACATCCGCTCCGCCACGCGCTCGCCGAACAAGCCCGTAGGTTTGACGACCAGCACGGTGATAAGCACTCCGAAGACGATCACGTCCTCCCACTTGCCGGACAGGTAGCCGGTGGTGTAGGCCTCGAGGAGGCCGATCAGCATGCCGCCGGCCATTGCGCCTGGGATGTTGCCGATGCCGCCGAGCACCGCCGCGGTGAAGGCTCGGAGTCCGAGCAGGAAGCCCATCGTGAACTGGATCTGCACGTAGTACAGGCCGAGCATCACGCCCGATGCTGCGGCCAGCATGGCGCCCAGGACGAAGGCGAGACGGATGACCTGGTCGACGTTGATCCCCATCAGGCGGGCCGCATCGTGGTCGACCGCGAGTGCGCGCATCGCGGTGCCGAGGGTTGTGCCCTGAATGAAAGCGAACAGCCCGCCCATCAGGAGCAAGCTCACCAGCACCAGGGCGATCTGGACGAACGTGACGTGCACCGGCCCGATAAATGTGCCCTCCGCGGGCAACAGGCTTGGCGGGTAGGCCTGGATCGCGGGACCCCATATGAGCTCGGCGCCGTTCTGCAGAACCAGCGACATACCGAGCGCGGTGATGAGGATCGCGAGCAACGAGCGTCGCAGCAGGGGCTTGTACGCGAACTGCAGGATGCCGAGGTTGACGATCGCGGTCCCGAGCATTGGCACAACGAAGGCGACGACGATCGCGAGGAAGAGCGGCAGGTGTTCCAGGCCGAATGAGACCAGCAACGTCCAGCCTATGAACGCGCCCACCATGGACAGGTCGCCCTGGGCGAAGTTGATGAGTCGGATGATCCCGTAGACGATCGTGTAGCCGAGGGCGACCAGGGCGTAGAACGACCCGACGGTCAGCCCGATCACGGTGTACTGAAGAAACGGCCCCATCCCTTGCCCTCTCTACCGCGCCAGACAGGCGTCGTGTGCGTGGCTCAGGCACCAGCCCGGCTCGGATGCGTATCGTACATTTGGCTTCGGCGAGTGCACGTCCTCGTGCAGCGGGCCGGCAGGAGAGGGAACGCGATGCAGCGGCTCGACGTCGCCGTGCTTGGAGGCGGTGTTGCCGGCCTCACAACGGCCTACCTGCTCCGTGATCGCGAGCTCGAGGTGTTCGACGCCGCGTCACACATCGGAGGCCGGACGCGCTCGCTCCAGCAGCCGGACGGAATCTGGCTCAACACCGGCGCGCAGTACGTGTCGACCGACCGCGTCAAGGTCGTCGAGCTGGCGGACGCGGTGGGGGCGCGGCTGCTCACCGACGACAACCTGGAGGAGTACTGGCGCGGCCTGTACCCGGACAACCCGGATGAGCGCTCCGAGATCGAAAGCGTCGTCGAGCGGATCACCTCCGAGCAGATGCACCGCCGGCCCGCGACCCAGCCCGAGCTGGACGACCAGCCTTTCGACCAGTGGCTCGGCGACGTGTCGCCGGCCACGCACCGCTTCTTCGACCGTTGGTGCCAGATCATGAATTCGGGCTCGTCGGTCGAAATCTCGCTGTACGGGGCGTTGTGGCTTTGGGGCGACCAGCGCAGCACGCCGTGGATCGACCGGCCGGTGCCGCGCCACGACCGCGGCGACGCGGTCTTCGACGGGGGAACCAACGAGTTCACCAAGGCGCTGGCGCGCGGGAACGGCGGCCGGGTCTCACTGCGATCGCGCGTGAGTCAGGTGCGCGCCTCAGACGGCGGCTACGCGATCGAGATAGAGGACGATCACGGGTTGCGCCAGGTGTGGGCGCGACACGTGGTCTCGGCCGTGCCCGCCCCGGTTGCCGCCGAGGTGATCGACGGCTTGCCCGGCTGGAAGCGGCAAGCACTCGGCGCCGTCCGCTATGGCCGCTTCATGACCACCAACATCGTGGTGAGCCCCGAGGGCGCGAAGTCCACTCGGTATCCGCTGACCGCCTCGCGGTCCGACGTCGTCTACAACCTGGATGCGTTTGTCATCAGGACGCCGGGCGACTTCGACGAGCGGGGCGGCTGCTTCCACAACATCGTCGGCGACCCGACGTGCCGCGTGACCTGGGACGACCCCGACGACACCATCAAAACCGGCACGCTTCTGGAGCTTTTCCGCCGGCAGCCCAAGTACCGGGACCGAGTCGTGAGGGTCGAGGTGCAGCGTTGGCTTCACGGCATGCCCCTGTACAGCGTCGGGCGTATGAAGACGTTCGAGCAGCTGGCCGAGCCGGTGGGCGGGATCTTCTTCTGCGGCGACTACAGCTGGGCTTCGAACATGGAGGGCGCGGCGCTCAGTGGCGAGCGGGCGGCCGCCCAGGTGGAGCGATCGTCCACGTGAGCGCGCGCAAGAATACGGCTGTGGCCATCGCTTCGAGGCAAGTGCTGCAGCCCGACGGCAAGCTCGTGGACGGCGCGCAGCCGATGGAGGAGGAGTTCCTGCTCGAGGCGCTGCGCTGGATGATGAAGTCGCGCCTCTACGACCACAAGGTCATTGCACTGCAGCGGCAGGGCCAGTTCGGCGTGTACTCGCCCGGAATGGGCCAGGAGGCGTCCATTGTGGGCTCAGCTTTTGCGGTCGACCCGGCCCGCGACTGGATGGTGCCCCAGTACCGCGAGCTGATGGCGACGGTGCATCACGGCTTGCCGCTCGAGGTGATCTCCTCGCAGTACCTCGGCAAGATCGCGCCGGCGCGCATCCCAGACGGCGTAAAGGTGCTGCCGACCCAGGTCGCGATCGCTGCGCAGCTGCCGCAGGCCACGGGACTCGCCTGGGGGTTGAAGCTGCGCGGCGAAGACTCTGTGGTCATCGCTTACGTCGGCGATGGAGGCTCGTCGGAAGGAGACTTCCACGAGGGGCTCAACCTCGCCGGCGTGACGAAGGCGCCGATTGTCTTCTTCATCTCCAACAACCAGTGGGCGATTTCCACGTCGCGGCGCGTGCAGTCTGCGACACGAAGCTTCGCGCTCCGAGCCGCCGGCTACGGCTTCGATGGCGTCGAGGTCGACGGCAACGACGTGATGGCCGTCTACGCGGCGACTCGCGCGGCGGTCGAGAAGGCGCGCGCCGGTGGCGGCCCGAGCATCGTCGAGGCGACGACCTACCGAATGAGCTTTCACAACACCACCGACAACCCGTCGCGCTACCAGGATCCGAAGGAATACGAGGAGGCCAAGACGCGCGACCCGATCGAGCGCGTGCAGAAGTACCTGGCCTCGATCGGCTTATGGGATCCCCAAAAGGAGGCCGAATGGAGCGATGAGCTGCGCGAGGAGAACGAGCGCGCTCTGAAGCTCGCGGCCGAGGCTCAGGCTCCGCGGCCTGGCGACGTGTTCGCCAACGTGTACGAGGAGGCACCACCGCGCGTTGCTCGCCAGCGCTCCGAGCTGGTGGACGGTCGGAGGGACTGAGTTGACACAACGCAACATCGTCGAGGCCATCAACAGCGCGCTCGTCGACGAGATGGAGGCCGACCAGCGCGTGATGGTGCTGGGGCTCGACGTCGGCAAGCTGGGAGGCGTCTTTCGCACGACGAGCGGACTGGTCGAGAAGTTCGGCGCCCAGCGGGTGGTCGACACGCCCCTCGCCGAGGCCGGCATTGTCGGTGCGTCGCTTGGCCTCGCCGTGGCCGGGATGGTGCCCGTGGCCGAGATCCAGTTCCTCGGCTTCACCGCCCAGGCTTTTCACCAGATCGGGCCGCAGCTCGGCAAGTTCCGGCAGCGGTCGCGCGGGCGCTATCACTGCCAGGTCACCATCCGAGCGCCGTTTGGCGGCGGCATCCGGAGCCCGGAGTTTCATTCCGACGCGGTGGAGGTGCAGTTCGTGCAGTCGCCGGGGATCAAGATCGTGATGCCCTCGAATCCGTACGACGCCAAGGGATTGTTGATCGAAGCCATCCGCGATCCTGATCCGGTCTTGTTCTGCGAGCCGGACAGGCTCTATCGAGCGGGGCGGGCCGAGGTGCCCGACGGCGCGTACACGGTGCCGTTCGGAAAGGCGGCGCTGGTGCGGGAGGGCGGGCAGGTCACCCTGGTGGCGTGGAGCGCGGCGGTGGAGCTGTGTCTGCGCGCCGCCGATCTTCTGGCTGCTGAGGGAATCTCAATCGCCGTCCTCGACCTGCGCACGCTCGTGCCGCTGGACGTCGAGACGCTCTGCGCGCAGGTCGCCAAGACGGGGCGCTGTGTGGTCGTGCACGAGGCACCGCTTTCGGCCGGGTTCGGCGCCGAGATTTCCGCGACGCTTATGGAGGAGGTGTTCTACGACCTGGAGGCGCCAGTCGGGCGGGTGGCGGCGTTCGACGTGCCGTTCCCGGCGGCGTCGCTCGAGGACTACTACCTGCCCTCGGTGGAACGGGTGGTCAAAGCGGTCAAGCGCACGCTGGAGAGCTGAGCCTCCGTCCGATAGCTCCACCTTGGCGCGTTTGTCGACATACGTCCCCTTGGCCTCAACGATTCGGGCTGTCTGGCGTCAAACGCGCGGAAGACCAGGCGGGATTTGTGTCAGTGTCGGGGCCTCATGGAGGCGCGCGGCATCCTCGAGCGTCTGGTGCGCATTCCTTCGGAAACCGGCCAGGAGGGCGCCGCGGCCGAGGCCCTCGCGGGCTGGTGCCGGGACGCCGGCCTGGCGGTGCAGCTGCAACAGGTGCAACCCGGCCGGCCGAACGTACTCGCAACCTGGCGCGGCGGGCGCGGTCCTCACCTGCTTCTCACCGGCCACATCGACACCGTCCCCGTCGGCGAGGGATGGTCACGTGACGCGCACGGCGCCACCGTCGATCATGGCCGCCTCTACGGCCGCGGCGCCTGTGACATGAAAGGTGGCCTGGCCGCGATGCTCGGCGCGATCGAAGCGCTGCGCAAGCGCGGCGTGCAGCCGCCGGGCGACGTCACGTACGCGGCTGTGGTCGGCGAGGAGGAAGATTCGGCGGGCACCCGCGCGCTGGTCGCGAACGGCATCAAGGCCGACCAAGCGGTGCTCGCGGAACCGACGTCGATGCAGCTCGTGCTCGCCAATCGCGGTCTGCTCAACTACCGCATAGTCGTCAA
>DATKFA010000328.1:0-3367 GCA_035511715.1 Candidatus Acidiferrum sp.
TCGTCGCCTCCAACGAAAGATTCTGAGAAGCGGCGCGAGATCGCCGAGCGCATCGTCAAGGGCCTGTCGGCCCGCACCGACCTTCGCGCCACTCTGCTCGCCGGGTCGGTGGCCCAGGGCACAGCCGACGAGCACTCAGACATCGACCTGCTCAACTACTACGCCGAGCTTCCCGATCAGCAGACGTTTGACGAGGTCTTGCGAGAAGCAGGCGGCGAACGCATCGGCGACCTCGGCGATCCGCGTCCCGAGGGCTTCGCCGTCCGCTACCGGTTCGACGGCATCGAGGTGCAGACCGGCGGGCAGCTGATCGCTGACCTCGACAGCCGGCTCGGGCGTATCGAGGCCGGGGACGTGGACTGGATCACAGCCAAGGTCGCGATGGGCCTCCTGGAGGGAAGCCCTCTTTACGGTGATGAGCTCATCCGGGAGTGGCAGTCCCGCGCGCGGTACCCGGAAGCGTTGCGAAGGCGTGAGGTCGAGGCCAACCTCGGTTGGTTCCCGATCTGGGCGCTGGACCAGCATCTGGCTTCACGTGATGCGGAGCTGTTTCGCCGCCAGATGCTGCTGGAAGGCGCGTTCAAAGTCGTCGCGGTCCTGTCCGCAGTGAACCGGCTTTACTTCACCACCTTCCAGTTCAAACGGGCCGGCGCGCATGTCGATCAGATGAACATCAAGCCCGATCGGCTGGCGGAGCGACTCGACCGGGTCGCCAACGAGCCACCGTCAGAGGCGGCCGACGAGCTCCGCAAGCTGGTCGAGGAGGCGAAAGCGATCGTCAGGCGCGAACTGCCGGACGTGGACGTCGATGCGTCATGGCAGCCGCTGAAGAAGGCCTAGTGCAGGTTGTCCGCGGCGGCCTTGGCCAGCTTTTCGAAACCGGACGGGTCTGCCGGCGTCGGCTCCAGGATGAGCATCAGCACGACGTTTGACTTGAAGATGAAGATGATCGTCCCGCTTTGACCGCTGCTGGTCAGCGAGTACTCGACCGCCTTGTCGCCGACCCCATTCAGTGTTTTTGCGTTGGTGACGCCGTAGGCCGCGTTGAACTGCTGGGCCAGTTGATTGGGCTGTACTTGCGCCGCGGTGCTGGCGTCGGGCAGGACCTCACCGAAGACGATCAGGTTCTGGGTGCCGTCCGCGCTGGAGTAGGTGCATACCGTCGATGCCCCCGAGCCCTGGAACGCGACGCCCAGGTCTTGATGGGCGAGGTCGGAAGTCACCACCGAGCAGGCGTCGACTGTCGCGATGTGAGGACCGGATGACGAGCTCGACGACGCGGAAGGTGACGTCGAGCCTGAGCTGGACGTGTTGTTCGACGACCCTCCGCAAGCGGCCAGCGCACAGGCTGAGACGACGACCGCAAAATACCTGAGCGCTGCGGGCTTGGCGATGGTGGCCGTAGTCTCGCAAGGGAGCAGGCCGGTGTCAATCGAATTGGCCATCCCGACCGCCGATAGAATTACGCGCCGTGCCGAGGTAGCTCAGCTTGGTAGAGCACTTGACTGAAAATCAAGGTGTCGCCAGTTCAAATCTGGCCCTCGGCACCAAGGCTCCCGTTTGGTGCATTTGGCGCAGAACACACCATATTTCGCGGAACGAATGGGCCGTTTTGCGCAAGACGGACGTAATCCGTGGTCTGCTATTAGTTCGCACGTGAAACATCGCCCGTTCCGCTTCAGCGCACAAGAGCACACGGCCGGAAGCGCCTCTCAATGGCGCGAGCGCGCGCGAGCAATCGAGTCCATGGGTTACTCGACCCTTTACCTGCCCGACCACTTCGGCGACCAGGCCGGCCCCATCGCCTCGCTGATGGCCGCGGCTGACGCGACCACCAGGCTGCGCGTGGGCTCGCTCGTCTTCGACAACGACTACCGGCACCCGGTCGTGCTGGCCAAAGAGGCGGCCACGCTCGACCTACTCTCCGACGGCCGTTTTGATTTCGGCATCGGCGCCGGCTGGATGATCTCCGACTACGAGCAGTCAGGCATTCCATACGACTCGCCGGGCACCCGCATCGAGCGCATGGCGGAGGCGGTCACGATCTTCAAGAAGTTCTTCGCGGGCGGTGAGTTCTCGTTCGAGGGCAAGCACTACAAGATCAAGGAGCTCGTGGGCACGCCACTGCCGGTCCAGAAGCCTCATCCACCCTTCGTCATCGGCGGAGGCGGGCGCAAGATGCTCGAGCTCGCGGCGCGGGAGGCCGACACCATCAACGTCAACTTCGACCTCAGGGAGGGGAGGCCTGGTCGCGACACAGCGCAGACGGGGTTGGCGGCGGTCACCGACGAGAAGCTGCGCTGGATCCGCGAAGCGGCCGGCGACCGGTTCGAGGAGATCGAGCTAGGCGTGTGGACCCTGACGGCCAGCGTGACCGACGATCGCGATGTCGTCGCTCAAGCCTTCGCTCCCCGCAGCGGGATCGAGCCAGGTGACCTGCTCGAGGTTCCGCACTTCATGATCGGCACCATCGACCAGATCGTCGAGGACCTCGAGTCGCGGCGCGACCGTTACGGCATCTCGCACGTCGTCGTCCCGGGCGACGCCGCCGATGACCTGGCGCCGGTCGTCGAGCGACTCTCCGGCAAATGAGCGAGTAGTCTGAATTTGATGGCGACCACGGAGCAGGTCGAGGTCAAAGGCAAGGTCGAAGGTCGCGCCGGCGAGGTCCTCACGCCCGATGCGTTGGGCTTTCTCGCGCGGATGCAGCGAGAGTTCGGCGGTCGCAGGCAGGAGCTGCTGCGCAAGCGCGACGAACGGCAGGCCCTTCTCGATGCCGGAGAGATGCCGCAGTTCCTGACCTCCACCGCCGGCGTCCGCGACGCCGAATGGACGGTCGCGAAGGCGCCCAAGGATTTGCAGGACCGCAGGGTGGAGATCACCGGCCCGACCGACCGCAAGATGCTGATCAACGCGCTGAACTCCGGCGCTCGCGTCTTCATGGCGGACTTCGAGGACGCCAACTCACCGACCTGGTCGAACCTGGTGGAGGGCCAGGTGAACCTGACCGACGCCATCGAGCGTCGAATCGACTTCACGAGCCCCGAGGGCAAGGAATACAAACTGAACGAGAAGGTCGCGACGCTCTTGGTCCGGCCGCGCGGCTGGCACCTCGACGAGCGGCACGTCGAGGTCGACGGAAAGCCGATGTCAGGGAGCCTTTTCGATTTCGGGCTCTACTTCTTTCACAACGCACGCCGGCTGCTCGGCAAAGGAAGCGGGCCGTACTTCTATCTGGCGAAGCTGGAGAGCCACCTCGAAGCCCGGCTGTGGAACGACGTCTTCAACTTCGCTCAGGACGAGCTCGACATCCCCACGGGCACGATCCGAGCGACGGTTCTCATCGAGACGATCCTCGCCGCTTTCG
>DATKFA010000329.1:0-3227 GCA_035511715.1 Candidatus Acidiferrum sp.
AACATGTTGTTTATGGCGACCTGGACCTTCCTGACCAACCACGCCTGGGCGCTGCCCCCTCATCGCCGAGGCTCGGGGAGATCCCCGCGGCGTCGTCGTCCGCCGAGCTCATCGAGCGTGGACCTCGATTCGGGTAGCGCACGAAACCGGTCGGTGACTATATGTACACGTACCGCTGCGGCAGGCGTCGAAGTGCCCGCGGGCACCTGCCGGGGTGGTCGTAACCGAAGCGCGTGCTCCTTATTGCCCCAGCAACGAGGACAGTGCGGTGCGAAGCGCTTGCTCCGGGTCGTCCGGCAGCGTCGCTGAGCGCCAGCCGATGAACTTGTCAGGCCTGACTAGCAGGGCCCCGTCCTCTTCGACCTCACGGGCGCGCGCCCAGTCGTAGTAGATGTCGGTGACCTTCCGGCCAGGGCCGATGATGACGGTCTCCAGCGGGATCTGGAGGTCGTGACTGACCTTGGCAGCGGCCGCCTGCCAGGCGTCGCCGGCGATGCCGGTGATCAGCGTGAACCTCGTGTACGGCGCCAGGTCCAGGGTGGAGACCTTGTGCGTGGCATCGCCGACCCAGGCGTGCGGCAGGTGCGACCCGGGCACGGTGGACGGCTGGTAGTACAGCTCTGGGTCGCGTGTCGGGGTTGGCGTCGCCGAACCATCTCCGACGATCGCGGCCGACTCGTAGAACTGGCCGAGGTCGACTCCGTGCGCATTGAACTCGTAGTTCTTCAGCTCCATCGCCGCCACGAGGGCCGCTCGCTTCGCCGCGCCCTGCGGGGTGTTGGCCTTCCGCTCTTCGATCTGCTGGCGCATCTCCTCTTCGCTCTCGGCGTCTGTCAGCCCGAGCACCTCGAAGAACTGGCCGAACTCGCGGCTGCTCTTGTTGGCCCTCAGCACGATCTGCCTCGCAACGGGGGCGCGCTCGGTCGAGTAGGTCTCAAGGAGTCCCGGGGCCGCGTAGCCGCGCAGCACGGCGGCGAGCTTCCAGGCGAGGTTGTAGGAGTCTTGCACGGACGTGTTAGAGCCGAGGCCGTTGGACGGCGGATGGCGGTGGACGGCGTCCCCGGCGCAGAACGCGCGGCCCTTCTGCAGGCGGGTCGCGTACATCTCGTTGTTGCCCCACAGGCTCGTGCCGGTGATCTCGACGTCGAGGTCGGGGATGCCGAGCAGGTTGCGGACGATCTTGGTGGCTGCCTCGTCGTCGATGACGGGCGCGGGCTGTCCGATGTCGTAGCCCCAGACGATCAGCCACTCATTCCATGGCCGGACCATGCGGACCAGGCCGGCGCCGATGCCGCCGACGTCGCTGCCCGGCTGGATGACCCAGTAAAGGACGGAGGGGCGGGTCTCCACGTGTGCGGAAATATCAGCTTTGAAGGTGATATTCATGGAGCCGGCGATGTCCATGGCGCCTTCCATGGGCAGGCCGATGTCCTCGGCCACCTTCGAGCGCGCGCCGTCCGCGCCGATCAGGTACTTCGCGCGGATCGTGTACACGGCGCCGGTCAGCCGGTCGCGAACCTTGACGTCCACGCCCTCGTCGTCCTGCGCGAGCGACAGGTACTCGCTCGAGAACCTGGCCTGGGTGCCGCGAGCGGCGGCGTTCTTGACCAGGATCGGCTCCAGGTAGGTCTGCGGGATGTCGCAGATCAGGCACGGCGAGGCGAGCTGGTAGTCGGCCTCACGCGCGGGGTGCGTGCCCCAGGTGCGGATCCGGCCGATCTCCTCCCCGGCGATCGACGTGCAGAACACCGTGTCGCCGACGAGTGCGTGCGGGGTCGCGTCCGCCAGCACCTGGTCCTCGATGCCGAGATCGCGGAAGATCTCCATCGCCCGCTGGTTCGTGATGTGCGCCCGCGGCGTGTTCGCGGTCCAGCGGTACTTGGTGATCATGATGTTGGGCACGCCGAGCGTGGACAGTGCCAGGGCCGCCGCGCCGCCCGCCGGGCCGGAGCCGACGATGAGCACGTCGGTTTCCACCGTGGTCCCGCTCGGAATCTCAGTCTCGTCGCGTCCGTCGTCGAAGTCAGGCATGGCGCGATTGTCGCCGGGCGTGGCGGCCAGCCCCAACGGTATCGGCCGCGGATGGCGGAAATGAGAACTTAGCCCGGATCAGGTGCTTGCCTGGCGCCGGAGATCACCAGCACGCTGGGCGAAGCGCCTGCGGAAGGCGTGGGAGAAATATGTTGCCGACGTAAAGCCGCATCGGCCGGCGATCTCGGCGACCGTGCTGGCCCGCTCCGCGTGGGCGGTGCTCGACAAGAGCGCGCGGGCGAGCTGCAATCGGCGCTCCAGAATGTGCCGCGGGACGCTGATGCCATCGGCGGCGAAGACCCGGGACAATTGCCGCTCGCTTATCCCGATCGCTGCGGCGACCTGTTCGGCGCCCAGGCCCGGATCGGTCAGGTGCTCCTCGATGAACGCTCGTGCCGCGGCGCGGTGCGCGACGGCGCAGGCCACGTTTCGTCCGGCCGCGAGCACGGCGACGATGTCGAGCACGGTGGACTCGTCGGCGGCCACGGCGCGGCCGGTTCGCGTGGCACCGCCGACGATTTGCGCGAGGGCCCGGACATAAGGGTCGTCCTGGCCGTACGTGAGCGGGCTCGGCAGGGTCAGCTGTCCCGCGCGCGCCCCGATGGCCTGGCGGGGCAGCTTGACGACAAGCTCTTCAAGGCCTCGGGTGAAGCCGCGGGCAAACGGCCGGTCTGTCTCGCAGACCACCGCGGTGCCCGCGCGAAGGCTTCGCGTGCCGCCCTGATGCTGGAACCAGGAGTCGCCGCGCAGGGAAACGTACACAGCGACCGCCTCGGCCGGGCTGCGGCCGATAATCCGGGCGGTCCGCTCGACCACGTGGGCAGATCCGACGACGCGGGCGAGGTGGACCCTGGGGAGCTGGACGTTCAGTTCGGTCGCCTGGAGCGGTTCAGGCGCGCGCACCTCCAAGCCGATGAGCGCAGTCGCGTTGTGTTCTTCCCACAGTTCGACCCGGCACGCGTCTCGCAGGCCAACGGTAGTGAAGACCGTAGGTGCCGGATCCCCGGGCCGCATCACCCTCCCGCGTACAAAACCTGCGCCTTTGAACAGCGTATAGCGGGTCCGGTCAGCTGTACGTCGAGACCGACGCGCGCATGATCGAGTGTCCGACGAAGGGCGCGGCGCACCAGGCGCTGCCGTTCTCAGCCGGTCCGGCCGTCGGACCAGGCTCGCCAGCGGCTTCTGCTTGCGCGCCC
>DATKFA010000330.1:0-6272 GCA_035511715.1 Candidatus Acidiferrum sp.
AGTCGCTCGGAATCGTCAACCGCGTGGTGCCGCAGGCGCAGCTCGACTCGACCGTCGACGAGATCGCCGAGCATCTCGCAAGGAAGTCTCCGGTTGCCATGCGCCTTGGCCGCGATTCGTTCTACCGCCAGCAGGACATGGACTTTCGCGCCGCGATGCACTACCTGCACGGTCAGTTTCTGCTCGTTTCGCAGACTGAAGACTCGCGTGAGGGGATCAAGGCGTTCTTCGAAAAGCGCGAGCCGGACTTCAAGGGAAAGTGACCGAGCGCTCTAAGGAGCTTCGCGACAGAGCCCGCAAGGGCGGGACGCGGTATCTGCCCAAGCTCCGTGAGCAGCACAAGCTGACCGCGCGGGAGAGGCTCGACCTGCTGCTCGACCCAGGATCACTCATCGAGGACGGGCTGTTCGCCAACGCGCTGGCCGAAGACCTGCCCGCTGACGGAGTCGTCACCGGCCTCGGCACTGTCGAGGGCCGCCAGGTCGCCGTCATGGCCAACGACCCAACCGTCAAGGCGGGCAGCTGGGGCGCGCGGACGGTCGAGAAGATCGTGCGCATCCAGGAGACCGCGCAGCGGATTCGCGTTCCGCTGTTCTACCTGGTCGACTCCGCCGGCGCGCGCATCACCGACCAGATCGAGATGTTTCCCGGACGGCGCCACGCCGGGCGGATCTTCTTCAACGAGGTCCAGCTGTCAGGGCTCGTGCCCCAGATCTGCATGCTGTTCGGTCCCTCGGCCGCCGGAGGCGCGTATATCCCTGCCTTCTGCGACGTGGTGATCATGGTCGAAGGCAACGCCTCGATGTATCTCGGCTCGCCGCGAATGGTCGAAGTGGTCGTGGGCGAGAAGGTGACGCTCGAGGAGCTTGGTGGGGCCCGCATGCACAGCACCGAAAGTGGGCTCGGCGACGCGCTTGTGTCCGACGACAAAGAGGCGATAGAGCTCGCGAAGGCCTATTTCCGCTACATGCCGCAGCGGTCGGGCGAGAAACCGGCGAATTGCGCCGGCAAGCCGCCGCGCGAGTCGCCGAAGCCCATCGCGGAGCTGATCCCAAGCGAGCCGAACCGCGGCTACGACATGCGCAGGTTCATCGATGCCCTCATCGACGAGGGCAGCTGGTTCGAGATCAAAAAGCTGTTCGCCAAGGAGCTGCTCACCGGGTTCGCGCGGCTCGACGGCATGCCGGTCGGCGTCGTGGCCAACCAGCCGATGCAGAAAGGCGGCGTGCTGTTCAACGACTCGGCCGACAAGGCCGCGCGGTTCATCTGGCTGTGCGACGCGTTCGAGATCCCGCTGCTGTTTCTCGCCGACGTGCCCGGTTTCATGATCGGCACCGATGTCGAGAGACGCGGCATCATCAGGCACGGCGCGAAGATGATCAGCGCCGTCTCGGAGGCAACCGTGACCAAGATCTCGGTCATCGTGCGCAAGGCTTACGGCGCAGGGCTGTACGCGATGGCCGGCCCGGCGTTCGACTCGGACGCGGTCCTGGCTTTGCCCTCGGCGCAGATCGCGGTCATGGGACCGGAGCCGGCCATCAACGCGGTGTTCTTCAACAAGCTCGCGGAGCTGCCCGAAGAGCAGCGCGAGGCGCGTCGCAAAGAGCTCGAAGAGGAGTACGCGCGGGACGTCGACCTCTACAAGCTCGCGGCCAACCTGATCGTCGACGACGTCGTCGAACCGGAAGAGCTACGCGATCAGCTCATCGCGCGCTTTCGCGCCTACTCGACGCGCCGCGAGCCGCGGGTCGACCGGAAGCACGGAGTGTTCCCGGTCTAGCTCAACGCGACCTGTGTGTCGATGGCGCCGTGCTCGGTGCCCTGGAGCTCGAAACGAACTTTCAACGTGCCGGTGCCAGGAAGGTCGTGTCGAGATGCTGAATAGAGCCGCCAGCTGGGTACTGCCATCGAGGCATTGCAGACACCCTGCGGGTTGCCGACCCAATGGATGAAGTACAGCGTTTGGCCGCCCACCGCGGTCCGCTCCTTGACGGCGCTCGTGCACTCGTGGTTCGTGATCACGGCCACGTAAACGACGCCTTGCTCCTGCGAGAACTGCCCCCAGCACAGGCCGGTCGCGGCCGGCAAGCACACGTGCTGCTCGTCGAAACGCGCGCGGATGGCGTGGGCGATGACCTGCTGGCGGACGTCGGACAGGGAGGTCGACGCAACGATGTCGGGCGCCAGGTCGAACGGTCCCCCTTGCACGCTCAGCTGCCGCAGGCTGATCTCATGCGCCCCATCGGGCAGCGTTGGACCGGACCACGGCGCGTCGCACGCTGCCATACCGATGAGCGCAACGACAACGAGGAAGCGATTCACCTTTTAGAGCAGTTTGGCTGCGACCATGCTGATGCCCAGCAGAACAACGCCCCACGAGAAGGCGCGTAACGCAAGCTCGAGAGGGGCCAGCAACGCCGGCTCGTCGAGGTCGGTTTGCGTCCCGTCGTAAAGCGTTAGCGTCCCGCTGACGGATCGCGTCTTCCGTCGCAGCGTGCGTGCGGGAGTGCTGAGCGCACGCTGGCCATACGACAGCGCGTACGCCGCGCCGGCCGCGGCGGCGGCGCCGAGGGACAGACGTCCGGTCTGGGCGAAGTAAGCGGTCAGCACGGGAAACGCGCCCCAGGACAACGCAAACCACAAGTCGCCATGCAGCCGGCCACCGAGCAGCTCCAGGTTGTAAGCGAAAACGAACAGCACTCCCGCGGCGATGAACGGAAGCAATCCGATCCCGGCGACGGTCATTCCGGCCACGCCCAGCCCGACAGCGGCAACCAGCCCGGCGATCGCGGCGGTCCATAGAGCGCCGGAAGGAATCTCGGTTCGCAGCGGGCGTCCACGAAGCTCGTCGAGGGCGTGTGCTGAGATTCCGACGGCGAAAAAGAAGGCGAAAAGCGTCGCCAGCAGGCGCGCGAGGTCGATGCGGGGCGCAAGACCCGCGCCGATCAAGACGTAGGACAGGTGCCAGGCGGTGTAAGGCGGATGCAGCAGCGCGATGACGTCGCGCCGCCAACCGCCCGACTTCGCGGCGTAGTACGCCGGCGCCAGCTGAGGCGCGGCCGAAGTCCGCGGCTCTTCAGGCATGGTGCTTGCGTCCCCACATCACGAGACCTCCTCCCAGGCTCATGGTGCGATCCTCGACGTCGACGATGCCCGCCTCGCGCCAGGCCTCGAAGATCCTGTCCATCGGCCAGCGACGGTAGAAGTCCTCGATGTTAGGTCCTAGAAACCGCCCCGCCTTCCACCACGCTCGTCCGCCGAGGACATAACCGCCCGACGGCATCAAGACGCGCGTGTAGAGGCGCCAGCTCCACCGCCACAGAGGATTCGGCGGTACGAAAAAGTCCAGGCCGGCGAGCACGCCCGACGGTCTGAGCACGCGCGCCAGCTCACGCAGCGTCGCCGCGGGGTCGGCGACGTAGCGCAGCAGGTACGTGAATGTGACCGCGTCGAAGGAGGAGTCTGGGAACGGCAGCTGCTCGGCCCGCGATTGCTCGAGGCGAATCCGCTGGTCGAGGCCTGCGTCGTAGACGCGCTTGCGGCCGACCTCGAGCATCGGCTCGCTCAGGTCAACGCCCACGACGTCGGCGTGCGTGGCGTGGGCTAGAGCGATCGCCACGCCCGCCGTGCCGGTGGCGACGTCGAGGATACGTCGCGGTTTGACGCGGACTATCTGCCGCACCAGCTCGCGGCGCCACTCTCCGTTCTGGCCCAGAGACAGCACTTCGGCCAGGCGGTCGTACTTCGATGGCAGGTCTTCGAACAAACCTGCCGCGAACGCGTTCTCCGGGCTAGCGGCCATCGCGCGGCAATCAGCGTACGTGTACTCGGGGCTGGAGGTCTTTCTCCGGCGCCTGCTAGTTTCGTCGCGTGGCGACCTGGGGCGAGTTCGAAGCCGCCCAGCCTGAGTTGGCGCGGCGCGCCCGCAAGCTGATGACGACGCGCAAGCACCTGACGATGGCGACGTTGCGGCGCGACGGCTCGCCACGCATCAGCGGCACGGAGGTCCAGTTCGACGGCGGCGACGTGCGCATCGGCTCCATGTCCGGCGCTCGCAAAGCCCTGGACCTTCGCCGCGATGCGCGCGTTGCCATCCACGGACCGACCCACGACCCGGCCAAGAGCGGTCGCTGGCGAGGCGAGGCAAAGATCGCGGGTCGGGCGGTCGAGCTTGCCTCGAATGACGACTCACACGCGTTCCGGATCGACATCGACGAGGTCGTGATCACCCAGCTCAACGCGGCGCGCGATCGTCTCGTCATCGAGTCGTGGAATCCGGTGCGCGGCTACAGGAAGGACGACCGCGCCTAGACGAAAAGCGCCTCGCTGTGGTTGCGCTCGACGAGCTCCTGCATCTGCGCATCCGACGGAGCCTCGTGGAACCTCTTGGCGGCGTCGAGGACGAGTGGCAGGAGGTCCACGTCGCCGACGCTGTTCAGGAACAGGCCTTTCCTGGCCATCACCCACCACACCGCCATGTCGATGTCTTCGGGCGACTCGAGCGGCTGATACCAGGTCGTACGCGAGTGGTCTCGATCCATCCACGGTCGCAGCGCGATCGACTTGATGGTCTGCACCGCGATGTTGCGTTCCTGGCACGTATGGAGCAGCGCGTCGAAGTTCTCGCGGTAGTAGCCGTTCTGAAGGGTGACGTAGTTGCACGGGAGCAGCACGGAGTCGAAGTCGAATCGGTCGAGGCTGCGCCGGTGGGTGGCCGCGATCTGCGCCCCGTGGCCGGTGACGCCGATCCACCTGATCAAACCTTCGGCGCGGGCCTGCAGCGCGGCGTCGAGCGCGCCTCCTGGGCTCAGCGCCTGGTCCCACTCGATCGGATCCGCCAGCGAGTGGATCTGCCACAGGTCGACGTGGTCGACGCCGAGCCGGTCGAGGGAGCGGTTGATCTCCTCACGCGCACCTTTCTCGTCGCGCTGGTCGCCTTTGGTCGCGAGGAAGAAGCGGTTCGGCTCGCGCCTCAGCCAGGGCTTGATGCGAAGCTCGGAATCGCCATAACCGGAGGCGGTGTCGATGTGGTTGACGCCGTATCGAAGAAGCACTTCGAGGGTCTCGTCGGCCACCTTCTGCGATACGCGACCAAGCGATGCAGCTCCGAAAATGACCCGCGAGCTGTGGTGGCCGGTGCGCCCGAACTCGGCCTTCGCGATCACGCGTCAAACGTACGCCGATGCAGGGTAGCCGCGTGAGTGTGTATCGTGGGTCGGCGTCAGTTCAATTCACGAGGAGGCGACAGTGGAGTTTTTCAACCTCAAGACCAAACAAAAGGTCGAGATTCCCAACACTGACCTGAAGAAGCGCCGCAGCGTGCGCATGACGAGCGGCGGCAAGCGCCAGGAGCGCTACGCCGTGATCGCCGAGGTGCACGACAACGGCAAGCCGCTCCAGCTGTTCAAGTTCGTCAACAAGGAGACCTTCGACAGCCTGGACGTCCCCGAAGTCAGCTAGCTGACCAGGGACACGACCAGAAGTGCCTGGCCGACGTGGTAGGGCACGATGTTCACGACCCGGCCGAACGGCAAGGGTTTGACGAACCTGTTCCACGCGAGGATTGCGTCGGAGTAGAAAAACAGCAAGGCACCGGCCAGCGCCAGCAGTGAGCCGGTGCCTCCAGCGCTCGTCACCATGAACGCGAATACGCAGAGGTACACGATCACCGGCCTGACCAGCCGCGGGTGCTGGTGCTTGAGGGCCCTCTGGATCGGCGGGAAGACGAGCGCCGCCGAACCGAGGACGATGAGGATGGCGAGGATCGCCAGGCCGAGGCTCAGCCAGCGTGTGCCGAAACCGCCTATGTAGGCGAGGTGCTCGACGAGGGCGGCGGCGAGGCCGGCGAGGAACAGGTCTCTCGGCAGCATCAAGAACACGTCGCTTATGAGCCCCCACGCCAGCGCGACGACGAAAAAGACCCGCTCGGTCTGGTTGACCGGGCGGATCACGATCGCGAGCACGATGAGCGCGAGCATGAATCCTGGCTTGGTCACGTACTCGAGCCAGCGGATCGTTGCCGCCACGCTGAACCAGTCGGCCGCGGCAACAACCAGCGCTACCGCGAGCAACGCCCAAGCAGCGCCAGTCATCCGACGGTGAAGATTAGTTGCGTTGTTCCAAGTCGGGACACGATCGACTCGCCCGTGCTGTCGTCGAGCCAGCTCCACGCTAGCGGGCGATGAAACCACCAGGGTGCTCAAGAGTTGGTGCGCCTGGCAGGAATCGAACCTGCTGCCTTTCGGTCCGGAGCCGAACGCTCTGTCCGGTGA
>DATKFA010000331.1:0-2159 GCA_035511715.1 Candidatus Acidiferrum sp.
TTCAGCCGGTAGTCTCGCCCAACGAGCTCACTGCGGCGCAGCTGGCGGTGCGCGAGGTCTTTGTCAAGCCCGAGCTTCGCGAGTACATCGCCCGGCTCGTCGGCCGCACGCGCGGCAACCCCGAGGTCGCGCTTGGAGCCAGCACGCGCGGGACCCTGCACCTCTACCACGCGAGCCAGGCGCTTGCCGCAATCCAGGGGCGCAACTTCGTGCTGCCGGACGACGTGAAGGCGCTGGCCGGGTCGGTCCTAGCGCACCGCATCATCCTGCGGCCGAACGCAGAGATGCAGGGCCAGAGCGCGGGCAAGCTCGTGGCCGGTTTGCTCGAGCGCGAGCACGTGCCTCAGATGGCCTACGACGGGTAATCAGCCAGCAGGCCGAATCCAATGAGCAAGGTCGCTCTCGCCGTCGCGCTCGGCATGCTGCTGTTCTTCACGTATCTGACCTCCATCCGCCAGGCCTACGCGTTCACCTATGGCCTCTGCCTTCTCTTCGTGGTTGCGTGGATCTGGCCGCGCCTGGCGATCCGAGGCGTGGGCGTCGTGCGCAAGGTCGATCCCGGCTCGCCAACCGTCGGTGAAGTCTTCGAGGAGACGTTCGAGGTCCGGCGCAAAGGGTGGGTACCGGCGCCGTGGGTCGAGGTCCGCGACCTCAGCCAGATCAACGACTACCAGCCGGGCCGGGTCATCTCGTTGGGAAACGAACTAGTGCGCTGGAAGGCGCGAGGCGTGTACCGCCGCCGCGGCTGGATGGCCCTCGGTCCGACCTCACTGAAAGTGCGCGAACCGTTTGGCCTTTTCGAGCGCGAGATGAAGATCACGCAACGAACCTCGATCCTCGTGTATCCGCGCGTCCGTCCAGTGCCCGACCTGGTGACGCCGAGCTCACAGCAGGTGGGAAGCACCACCGCGTCTGGTGCATGGTCCGACTACCCTCCGGAGACGGGCGGTGTGCGCGACTACACGACCGGCGACAGCTTCGGCCGCATCCACTGGCTGCTTTCGGCGAAGTATCAGCGCCTGATGTCCAAGACCTTCGAGCAACCGCTGACGACCGACCTCTGGATCCTGCTCGACCTCGACCGCGCGGTTCATTTCGGTGAGGACGAGGAATCGACGCTCGAGTACGGTGTCAGCCTCGCGGCGTCGCTCTCGGCGCAGGTGCACAGCCGCGGCCGCCAGGTGGGCCTCATCGCGAACGATTCGCGCGGCACCGTGCTCGAGCCGCACCGGGCGGTGCGCCAGGATCGGCTGATCCTCGACTACCTCGCGGTCTGCCAGGCCGACGGCCGCACGCCCCTGACGCAAACACTGGCGTGGGACAGGATCCGCCGGCTCCCCCGACGCGCCATCGCGGTGATCACCCCGAGCGCCGACCCCGCGTGGGTGCGATTGCTCCAGGCGGTGCGCGGCAAGCGCTCGACGTTGATCGTCTTCTACCTGGACGGTGCGAGCTTCGGCGGGCCTGACCAGAACGTGAGCTTCGATCTGGGCCAGGACGTCGACCTCTACGTCGTTCGCAAGGGTGATGACTTCGCCCGGTTGATGAGGACGCGCGATGCGATCCGTATCGCCTAGCAATCCCCTGTTCCAGCCGGGGGACTTCGACCCAGCCGGTGTGTCGTCGGCCATGTGGGGCCGTGCGCGTGACTGGCTCGGAGGCGGGCGCTTCTGGTCCGCCATGATCGTCCTCCTCCTGACGATCGCCGTCTCCAAGTCGACGGCTACCGTGCAGTGGGTCCCGGGTATCGACGTCGTCGTACCGATCGCGATCCTCGCGGCGATGCTGATGTCGGTGCTCGCGCTGCTGCCGATCGCCGAGCCAATCGGGCTTGGCGCCGGCGGGGTCGTCGGCCTCGTCGCCGCATTCGTTGGCGCGTGGCCGAAGATTCACGCCTCGCATCCGTCGGATGTGCTCGGCCCGCAGCTGGTCAACGTCTGGTGGTCGCGGATCCAGGACGGCAGCGCGTCACAGGATCCGTCCTTCTACCTGCTGCTCATATGCGTGCTGATGTGGGTGACAGGAGGATGGCTCGCGTGGTGCGTCCTCCGCTGGCGCAAGCCGATGCTCGGGCTTGTGCCCGGCGCGGCGGCGTTCGCCACCAACGTCCTCAACTTCCCTAACGACCAGAACGGGTACGTCCTCGCGATCCTCGTGCT
>DATKFA010000332.1:0-2316 GCA_035511715.1 Candidatus Acidiferrum sp.
CGGATTCTCGAGGCTCTGGTTGGGCCCGGCGGTGAAGCCGTCGAGCGATATCGATTGGTCACAGATGATCTTGCTCATTGCTCGTTATGACGGAGTTTCCGCCCAGAACTCATCGGATTTGCCGCGAGCGCCGGCACCCGCGTGAAAGAAAGTATCCGCAATTCCGCGAGCGCCGGCACTCGCGGGATGAGAGCTAGCTCCGGACCCGGGAGCCGGTCGGGTCGTAAAGCGGCTCCCTGACGGCGCGGCCGCCGACCCATGTGCCGAAGATGTCGACCTCGACCGCAGCTTCGACGGGACACGAGGCCGGGATGTAGGCGTACGCGATCGACTTGCCGACGGTGTAACCGTAGCCTCCGCTCGTCACCCGACCGACCACCCCGCCGTCGATCCTCACCGGCTCCGAACCCAGCGCGACCGCGCGTGGATCGTCGAGGACCAGGCATGCGAGCCTGGTCGACGCGGGCGATTCGCGCTTCTCCACGAGGGCCTCGCGCCCGATGAAGTCGCCCTTGTCCAGCTTCACGGCGAAACCCAGACCGGCTTGATAAGGGTTGGTTTCGGAGGTGATGTCGGCTCCCCACACGCGGTAGCCCTTCTCGAGGCGCAGCGAGTCGACGGCCTTGTAACCGCCTGCGACCAATCCCGAAGAGCGGCCCGCTTCCCAGATCACGTCCCACAGACGGAGCCCGAACTCGGACGGACAGTAGAGCTCCCAGCCGAGCTCGCCCACGTAAGTGACGCGCAGGGCGAGGCACGGCACCGGGCCGATCGCGAGCTCGCGGGCGGTCATGAACGGGAATGCTTCGTGGCCGATGTCGGTGGGCGTGAGGGGCTGAAGGATCGACCGGGCATGAGGTCCCCACAGGCCAATGCACGCGTACGCCGAGGTCACGTCTTCGACCTCGACCGATCCATCGGAAGGCGCGTGCGAGCGGATCCATGACAGGTCGTGCATGCCGAACGCAGTGCCGGTGATGATGCGGAAGCGGTGCTCGCCGAGGCGCGTCACCGTGAAGTCGCACTCGATGCCGCCTCCCTCGTTGAGCATCTGCGTGTACGTGAGGGCGCCGACCGACCGCGCGACGCGGTTGTCGCAGAGGCGCTCCAGAAACTCGGGGGCGCCGCGCCCGCGAAGCTCGATCTTGGCGAACGACGTGAAGTCGAAGACGGCGGCCGACTCGCGGCACGCGACGTGCTCGGCCCCGATCGCGGGCGACCACAACCGCCCCGCCCACCCATGAGGACGCAGCGACTGGTCGCCGCGGACGCCGTTCGGCTCGAACCAGTTGACGCGCTCCCATCCCGACTTCTCACCGAACGCCGCGCCCATCTCGGCGAGGCGGGGATAGATGGGCGAGAGGCGCAGGGGCCGGCCGGCGCTGCGCTCGTGGCCCGGGTACTTGACGTCGTAGTAGGTCGAGTAGACCTCGCGGGTGCGGTCGAGCGTGTACTCGCGGCTCGTGTAGTTGCGCCCGAACCGCCGCGAGTCCATCTCCCACGTGTCGAGCTCCGGCCGGCCGTTGACGATCCACTCGGCGACGAGCCGTCCCATCCCCCCCGCCCCGGCGAGTCCGTGCGCGCAGAAGCCCGCGGCGACCCAGAACCCGCGCACCTCGCTCGGACCGAGGATGAACTCGCCATCCGGGGTGAACGCCTCGGGGCCGTTGACCAGGCGAACGACCTCCGCGTCCTTCAGGGAGGGGGTCCGGACGATCGCGTTCGTCATGAGCGGCTCGAACCGGTCCCAATCGGGCTCGAGCAACCGGCCGTTGAAGTCGGCAGGGATGCCATCGAGGCCCCACGGCGCCGGCTCGCGTTCGTAGCCGCCCATGATCAGGCCGCCCGACTCGGGCCGGTAGTAGACGAGGAGGGATGGGTCCCGCATCGTCGGCATGTCCAGCGGTAGACCCGAAGGCCGCGTGATCAGGTACTCGTGCGCAAACGGAATCAGCGGGACGTTGACTCCGGCCATGCGGCCGATCTCGGGCGCGAACATGCCGCCGGCGTTGACCACGAGCTCGGTGGCGATGTCGCCTTTATCGGTCTTGACCAGCCTCACGCCCGCGTCCTCGGTCTCGATCCCGGTGACGCGCGTCTCTTCGCAGACCTCCGCCCCGTTCCGACGCGCGCCTTCGACGAGGGCGAACGTGAGCTGGCTCGGGTCGATGTATCCGTCAGTCGGCAGGTAGGCCGCGCCGAGGACGCCGTCCGTGGTCATCGGCGGGAACATGCGCTGCGCCTCCTGGGGAGAGATGAGCTCCAGTGGCAATCCAAAGGTCTTTGCCCAGGCGGCTTGGCGCGTGAGCTCCTCCA
>DATKFA010000333.1:0-3041 GCA_035511715.1 Candidatus Acidiferrum sp.
ATGAGCTTCATCGCAACGGTGTCCGTGGAGTTGTCGAACGTATTCCAGGTGTTGCTCACGGGTTCGCGATGGCGGACCTGGCCGTGTACAACCGCGATGCTTCCGAGCACCACTACGACAGAACGCTCGACCTGTGGAGGCGCAACCTGTCCCGGGAGCCGGCCAGGGCGTAGCGACTCCGGTCAGTTGATTTGTACGGCCACTTTTCGTGAGCCGGTCGCTGCCCAGAACCTCGGGATCACGTTGCCGCCAGCGGAGCAGCGTGCTTGTCGATGGGGAGCGTGAACCAGAAGCGCGAGCCCTTGCCAGGCGCTGACTCCAGACCCATCTTTCCGCCCTGGAGCTCGACCAGCTTGCGCGCGATCGACAGTCCAAGACCCGTGCCGCCATACGTTGTGGCGATCTTGTCGCTGGCCTGCCGGAACTCCTCAAAGATCCGCTCATGAGCTGCCGCCTCGATCCCTATGCCCGTGTCGAGCACGGAGATCTCGGCCATCGTGCCGACGGGCTCGCTGAGTATTGCAACCGAGCCGGCTGCCGTGAACTTGATCGCATTCGACACCAGGTTGGTCAGAATCTCGCGAACGCGAGTGGGATCCGCAATGACCGTTCTTGCGCCGGACGACAGGTCGCTGGTCAGTTTCAAAGCTTTGGTCTCGGCGATGTGGTGCATCGAGGCGATCACCTGGTCGACGAGAGCGGGTAGGTCGACTTCCTGAGGGACTATCTCGACCTTGCCCGCTTCGATCTTGGAAAGATCGAGGATGTCGTTCACCAGCTCGAGAAGCACGAGTCCGCTCTTGTGGATCTCCGCAACGTCTTGAGCCTGCTCGCGACTGAGCTCACCGTCCATGCCCTGTGTGAGGACTTCGCAGAAGCCGATGATCGCGGTCAAGGGAGTGCGGAGCTGATGACTCATCTTGGCGAGGAACTCCGACTTGAACTGGCTGGCTCGTGAGAGCTGAGCGTTCGATTCGCGCAACTGCATGTCGTAGGCGTTTGCGATCCGCACCAGGCTTGCATCTGCGTTGGCCTGAACGGCCCGGAGAACCTCTTCCGTGACCTCGTCCGGCGTCCCCAGACGTGCCGCCTCCTCGCGTGCGACATCGAGCAGGACCGCACGCCAGTGCATGTGTCCGCGAGTCGTTTCGACGAGCGGAACGCCCTCGCGTGCCGCGGCGCCGCCGCTCCTGGATATCCATTCGAGCTCGTCCTTGTCGGCCGCAATGCCGCTGACCAGCCAGCGCGCGATGAGCAGGGTGCCGACCACGCTTCGGCCCCAGCGATAGTCGAGATATGCCTCGCTGACGGCTCCGACCTTGGCCCTCGAATACAAGAGGGCGATGGTGCGCTCGTACACCTCATCAGCCCGCCGGCCAATCGCCATACCGAGCCGGGCACGCTCATTCCGTCGGGCTTCGGAGTCTTGTCTCGGTGGCATTTGGGGCGGCGGCCTGGGTGGGATCATAGGGCTAGCGGTCGAAAATCAAGCGCGCCTTAAGGACCTCGCGTCGGGGTGGTGATTGGGTCCTGCTCAGCCGCCCACCGTGGCGAGCTGCTGGTCGGGCGCTTCGGCGACGGACAACCTGTAGCCCTCCTTGGGCACGAGGGCGCGCACCTGCGCCAGGGCTTTCACGGTCGCCTCGGCGGAGGAGGCGGCTTCGACGTCTCGGACCGCATCGAGCCGCTGCCGGGCGCCACCGGCGACCCCAAGGTGCTCGAGGCGCTTGTCGGTCAGGGCATGCAGATGATGCGCATCTTCGATGTGCCATCGTTCGCAATTTGCCTTGACCGTAGGAGAGTCCTAGCCTCCGCGTTGGCGCGGGTTGCCCGCGCGGTCGATCGGCAGGTCATTGGAGGTGGGATATGCGACGACTTTCGTTTGGGGTCGTGCTGGCCGCGGTGGCCGTGATCAGCCTGTGGGTCACGACCACGAGTGCGAACGAGGGGACGATTTCGCTCTCGACCAGGCTGTCGGGCTTTCAGGAGGTGCCGCCGAAACTGACGGCTGGGACAGGCAGCTTCTCAGCCACGATCGTCGGTGGAAAGCTGACCTACAAGCTGACGTATTCCGGACTGTCCAGTGACGCGTTCATGGCCCACATCCACTTCGGTCAGCGCGCAGTCGCGGCTGGGATCTTCATCTGGCTCTGCGGATCGGCCCAGGCCCCCGGGCCTGCCGGAACGCCCGCCTGTCCCGCCGGTGGCGGAACTGTGACTGGCACAGCCACGGCTACGTCGGTGCAGGCCATAGCCGCGCAGAACGTTTCCGCCGGTGATTTTGCGGGCGCCATCGCGATCATCAGAAGCGGCAACGCCTACGTGAACGTCCACACGACCAATTACCCGTCAGGCGAGATCCGAGGACAGGTGCAGGCTCAGACCGAGGACTGATTCCGATGCTGGCGGTGATCGTCACCGCCAGCGCCCGCCTCCCATCGACTCTGGCACGACAGGCAGCGGGTGGCTTCGGGCACCGCGGCGAGGCGATCTTCTCCGATCGCTCGGCCGCACTCCTCACAAGATCCGTACGAGCCCCGGTCACGCAGCTCAGCTGCGTGCCGGGCTTGCTCTTCGGCGACGGCTCGCACCCGCCTGATCGCCTCGTCCGTTTCCTCGGCGCTCATCCGCTGAGAGGTGTCCGCGTCTCTGAAGCCCCTGCTCACGATTACATTGTCCCCTTCGCCGCCGCACTCGCGGTGCTGGGCCGGCTCGCCAAACGGAAGGTCGAGACCGCCGGCGACTACGCCCGATAGGGCGACGGGGCTCCCGGGGGCAGGTACGGCGCCGGGTTGACCGGCTTCTGGTTGATCCGAAGCTCGAAGTGAAGGTGCGCGCCGGTCGAGTTGCCGGTTGATCCCTCGAGTCCGACCACGGTGCCCTGCGTCACCGCCTGCCCTACTTTGACCAGCGACGTCGACAGGTGCCCGTACAGCGTGTCCAGCCCGCCTGCGTGCGCGATGACGACGTAGTTGCCGTACCCGCTGCTCGTGTTTCCGACCAGCGCGACGATGCCGTCGTCGGCCGCGTAGACGGGAGTG
>DATKFA010000334.1:0-10944 GCA_035511715.1 Candidatus Acidiferrum sp.
CCGCAGCACGGTTTCCCGCTTCGTCTGGTCGTACCCGGCTGGTACGGGATGACGCACGTCAAATGGCTGCGCTCGATCACGGTGCTCGACCGCGCGTTCGACGGTTACCAGCAGGCGGCCGCGTATCACTTCCGCACCGTCGAGGGCGATCGCGGAGCGCCGGTCACTCGCATGTTGCCGCGGGCGTTGATGGTGCCGCCAGGCGTCCCCGACTTCATGTCGCGCACGCGGTTCGTCGAACCCTCCCGGCAATCGATCGAGGGCCGAGCATGGTCAGGCATGGGCGCGATCGCCGCGGTCGAGCTCAGCTGCGACGGGGGTGCGACGTGGTCGCGGGCCGATCTCGAAGATGAGATCTCGCCGTATGCGTGGCGCGGCTGGCGGTGCACGTGGGACGCGACCGAGCCGGGCGAATACGAGCTCTGCGTGCGCGCCAGCGACACGGCGGGAAACGTGCAGCCGCTCGACCAGCGCTGGAACTTCGAGGGCGTCCAGAACAACGCCGTGCAGCGAGTGCGCGTAATCGTCGGCGGGGCCGACGGGGAGCAGGCGCCGGCCGACTCCATCTAGCCTGAGCGGCGTGGCTCGACAGACCGCTCCGTCGGAGGCTGTCGATCGCCTGCTCCTGGCCTGGCACGGCGAGGTCGAGGCCAACAAGATGTATGGGCTCCTCGCGCAGCGCTTTGGCGACACTCGTCGGGGCGAGATCATCAGGTCGATCGCGGACGCCGAGGCGTCGCACCGCGAGCGGATCGAGCGCCGCCTGCGCGAGCTCGGCCAGCCGATCCCCGACGTGTCCATGGTCAAGCTTTCGCCGCTGCAGCGACTGCAGGTCCGCATCGCGCCCGTCGAGATGATCATCCAGCGCATGGAGGCGGCCGAGGAGCTGGAGATCACCGACCGCTACAAGCGCACGACGGGCGATGCCCAGACGGACGCCGTGCTCGAAGAGATCCGCGTCGAAGAGCAGGGCCACTCGCGCTCGCTCGAGTCGATGGAAGTCGCGCATCGCGCCGAGCCTGCGCCGTCGAGCGTGCAGAGCCGGCTCAACCGGATCCTCGGCCGCGAGTCGTGGCATCGCACCGGAGCGGGATGGATCTCGGGCGCGATCTACGGCGCGAACGACGGGTTGGCCGCCGTGTTCGGAATCGTCGCGGGGGTATCGGGCGCCACCGGAGGGTCGAGCTTCGTGCTGACCGCGGGACTGTTCGGCGCGATCGCGTCCGCGCTCTCCATGGCCACGGGCGCATTCCTTGCCGAACGTTCGGAAAGCGAGGTCACCGCGGCCAACGTCGAGCGCGAGCGGCAGGAGATCGTCGAGCACCCAGACGAAGAGATTGAAGAGGTATCGCTCTTCTACCAGCTCAAGGGCATCGACAAGGCGACCGCCGACCTTCTCGCCGAACAGCTGGCGCAAAACCCCGACGCGCTGCTGAAGCTGCACGCACCCGAGGAGCTGGGCGTGAGCGAGGCCGCCGGCAACCCGGTCCAGGCAGCGATCGCGGCCGGGGTAAGCACTTTCATCGGGGCCATGGTTCCGGTGGTGCCGTTCTTCTGGCTTCGCGGCACGACAGGTGTCATCGTGGCGGCGGTCGTGTCGCTGCTCGCGCACTTTCTGGTCGGCGCGTCGAAGGCGTTGTTCACGCTGCGCTCGTGGTGGTCAGCCGGGCTGGAGATGACGCTGGCCGGAATCATCGTTGGCGGGATCACGTACGCGATCGGACTGGTACTGCGGGTCGGCAGCTAGCCGGCTAGGCCCGAGCGGCCTCGAAGCTCCACGTGTCGGAGGCGACCGATGCGATCAGCTGCCACCCTGCATCGCCGCCGAGCCCATCGGTCATGACCACGAGGACGTAGGCGCCGTTGGGCCCGGCGGTGACCAGCGCCGCGTCGTTTTCGACCTGGTCGATCGTTCCGGTCTTGTGCACGACGGCGCTCCGTCCCTGCACGCCGGCCGGGATCCCGGCCTGCGTCACCGTCCCGGTCAGCACCGGATAGAGCCACGCCTGAGCCGCCGCGCCGCCGAGAGTCTGTTTCGCTTCGGCCACCCACAACGCTGCGAGGTCTGAGGCCGAGGTCGTGTTGCCCGTGAAGAAGACCGAGTCGCGGGTCCCGACCGATGCTGCCCACGCGTTCAACGCATCCGCGCCGCCGACGTCGCGGACGAGCATGTGCCCGGCGGTGTTGTCGGAGTACAGGCCCGCGCGCCGCGCGAGCTCGGTGCGCGTGTAGCACATGCCGTCCGCGTAGTCGTCGAACCAGCCGGCCTCATAGTCGGCGTCCTGGTAGCACACGACACCGTTGGGATCGGACGCCCCGGTCGCGATTTTCTCCGCCTCCAGCATCAGGGCGGCGAGCTTGTACGTGCTCGCGGCGGTGAAGACCTCATCGCCGTTGTAGCTCCAGGCCAGCGGCGACGAGCCCCCAAGCTCGATCAGCGCGATTCCGACCGACCCACCACTGGCCTTGACGATCGGGTCGATCGTCGCCGTCAGTGCCATGGGGCTGCGAGCAACCAGCTGGCTCACCGCCGTCAGCAGCTGATGGGTGCCGGCGACCGCGAGGGTCGAGACGGGCGCCGCCTGCTTCACCACCGCGGTCTTGGTGCGCGCTTGCACGTCACTCGTTGCGGGTGCAAGCCCCATGAACGCCACGCCGGCGACGACCAGAATCCGCCAGGCGGCGTTCACGTGCGGAAACGCTGCGAGTCATGCCTAAGAATTCGCTGTGCGGCACGTAAGGTTTTTGCAAGTTGTGCGGGACGGTCTAGGCGGCCCGCTCGCCCCACCGCCTGGGAGCCGCTTCCCACAGCTGGTGGAGCTCTGGCGGGATGAACTGGAAACCCTCGCCGAGGCGTATCACCTGCCACCGGCCTTCGTGCACCAGGCGGTGGTGGTAGTAGCAGAGCGGCAAGAGATTCGGCAGGTCGCTCTGTCCTCCCGTTGCCCAGAACTCGACGTGATGCGGGCTGGTCCAGTTGATCGGCCGGTCGCAACCAGGGAACGCGCAGGTCCTGTGGCGGGCCTTGAGGGCTCGCCACTGCGCCGGCGAGACCGACCGCGTCGCGCGGCCGACGTCGACCACGACCGAGCCGGCCTTCACGACCCGGCTCAACGCTCCATCGCAGGCCAGGCGCTGGACGGTCTTCGCGCCGATCGGCGTGCCGTCCTCCAGCGTGGACCCAGGCGCACCCTGAAGGCCCTCGATCGTGGTGTGGACCGCGACGTGCGGCCGCGCACCGTTTCTTCGCGGCAGCGTGCCTCGGTCCATGGCGTGGTGGACGATCGCGCCCAACGCGTCAGCCCGGCGCTGCTTCGGTGACCGCTCATCGGACGCGCCTGCTCGCTTGCTCAACGCCTCGATCGCGGTTCGCAGTGCGGCGCCGGCCTCGGGGTCGAGGAGCGCGTCGAGCTTCCACATCCTGCCCATCGGGCTCAGATGCAGGTAGCGCTGCTCGTAGTCCTCTTCGTCGTCGCGCTCCATGCCTTCCGGGTCCCACTGCTGGCGCGCCTGGTAGGTCAGGTAGCGCAGCTCCTTGATCTTGAAGCGCTGCGCGAAGCCCACCCATGTCTCCTCGTCGATGAGCTCGCGCTTCTCGCCTAGCTGGTCGGCGAGGTGGCAGATAACAGACGTGGCCTGGTACCCGATCTCGCCAGACCGAAGCGCGGACGCGACTCGTGGCAGCGACTCGAGCAGCTCACCGACGCACAGTCGATCCGAAGCCGAAGTACGCGACATCTGACAGGTGGTCGCGACGAACGAGCAGGGGCTGTGTCCGGTGAGAAGGTGGTCGCCTCGTTTCTGAGCCTGGTAGACGACGCGGCAGAGCTTGCCCTGGAGCCGATCGATGGCGGCCGAGAGCCGCCTGGGGTCTACCGAATCGTCGTCGGCGAGAAGGTCGAAGTCAGCAACCGCAGCCTCGAGCCGCTGAATATCTGACACGCATATATTCTACAAACAAATCATCGTACTGTCAAGCAAAATATGCAACTTCACAACCCACAATGGCAACCCCGAGTTCACCCTCTTCCCAGTCTCTCGTACCCCTCATTCCACATCTGAAAGGCGAACAAGGTCCAGAGCTGCTTCCGATTGTCCGCGGTCCCAGCGAGGTGACCAGCCACGAGCCCCTCAACCTCCCGAACGTCGAAAAACCGCTCCCGCCTCACCCGCTCCGGCGACAGCGCCTCCCGCATCTGCTCCCGCAGAGGCCCCCGCAACCAATCCGCCACCGGGATGCCGAACCCCTTCTTCGGCCGGTTGAGGATCCGATCGGGCAGCAGCCCGCGCAACGCCCTCTTCAAAAGGAACTTGGAGCGCATCCCCCGCAGCTTCATGTTCAGCGGCAGCGACGTCGCGTACGCGACGAAGTCGTTGTTCAGCAGCGGCACCCGCGCCTCGAGCGACGCCATCATCGACGCGCGGTCGAGCTTGACCAGGATGTCGCCCTCCAGGTAGTACCGCATGTCCCGCATCAGCACCTGGTTCAGCGGATCCAGGGCAGGGTCCTCGTCCTCGACCGACACGCCGCGCGGTGGAAACGACCCCATCCAGGCGAGGTGCCGACGGGCGACCGGCAGCTCCGCCCCGGCGACAAATCGCTTGGCGCGAAAGTCGAAGCTCAGGTTGTCGCGCGAAACAGGCAGTCTCCGGACCACAGGTTCGACGAGGCCCCGCCGCAACAGCCGCGGCACGCGTGCGTAGTAGCCCGCGAGGCGGTGCGCCTGCAGCGTCGGATAGCCGGCGAAAAGCTCATCGCCACCGTCGCCGCCCAGCGCCACCTTGACGTGCCGCCGCGTGAACTCCGACAGCAGGTACATCGGGATGATCGACGCGTCGCCGAGCGGCTCGTCGAGGAGCTGCGGCAGCCTTGGGATCAGCTCGAGCATCGCCGCCGGCTCGAGCGTCACCTCGTGGTGGTCAGTCCCGAGATGGCGCGCGACCTCGCGCGCGTAACCCGACTCGTCGAACGACCGCTCGGCGAAGCCCACCGAGAACGTCTTCACCTCGACGCCGAGCTGCGTCATCATCGCCGCCACCGCGCTGGAGTCGATGCCCCCCGAAAGGAACACGCCGAGCGGGACGTCGCTGATCAGCTCTTTGCGGACGGATTCGCGCAGGCATTCGAGCAAACGGGACGATTCCCGGTCGAGGTCGTGGCGGCCATCGCCCGTGTCCAGCTGCGGCGCCCAGTACTTCACGACGCGGACGCTGCTCGCTCGTGTCGACCAGGTCAGCGTGTGTCCCGGACGCAGCTTGCTGATGCCCCGAACGATGGTGCGGGGCGACGGCACGAACTCGTACGCGAGGTACTCGTCGAGCGCCGCCGGGTCGACCCCGCGTCGAAGCGCGGGATCGCGGAGCAGCGCCTTGAGCTCCGAGGCGAAAACCAGGCGATCCCCGTCGATCGAGTAGTGGAGTGGCTTGATGCCCATGCGGTCGCGCGCGAGAAAGACCGCACCGGCACGGCGGTCGTGCACGGCGAACGCGAACATCCCGTTGAGGCGCTCGACCATAGCCTCGCCCCACTGCTCGTAGGCGTGGACGAGGACCTCGGTGTCCGAGTGCGTCGTGAAGATATGCCCGTGCGCGATCAGCTGCCCGCGAAGCTCGAGGTGGTTGTAGATCTCACCGTTCTGGACGACCCAGACGGTGGAGTCCTCGTTGGCCATCGGCTGATGTCCACCGTCGACGTCGATGATGGACAGCCGCCGCATGCCGAAGGCGACCTGGTCGTTGGTGACAAAGCCCTCGTCGTCCGGGCCGCGATGTGCCATCGCCGAGGACATGCGCTGAACGAGCTCCCGGGCGCGAGCGGGATCACCGCCCGCCACGCCGCAGATGCCACACATCTATCGGTGACCAGCGGCGGCCGCGCGGCCGGCAGCTCGGGCCAGGCGACCGTCAGGTCGCCGGTCAGGGCGCCGAGACGAAGGAAGGGGTGGCGCTAGGAGGAGCGCAGCCCAAGCTGCGTGACGACGTGGCGCCGGGCCCCCTGACGCACGGATCGGCGCCCTGAGGCCCGAGATGTGGTCGCGTCGGTCGGCGCTGGTCACCTGGCCCGGATCGCTGTTCTCCCGTTGGTCATCGGCTGCCTGTCGCCGCCGCGCTCGAAGATCTCCCGCACGACGTACGTCGGCTTGGACTGTGACTCGTGATAGGTCCGGATCACGAGCTCGGCCAGGAGTCCCATCAGGATGAACTGCACCCCGACGATGAAAACGACGACCGACAGGAGCAGCAGCGGGTTGTTGTGCGCGAACACGTGCGGTGGCGCGAGCTTCTGGATGATGACGATCGCCGCGAGAACGACAGCAAGCGCCCACAGACCGAAGGCCGCGAAGCCGAAGAAGTACATCGGCTTGGTCGAGTAGCTGCCCAGCAGCTTGACCGTGATCAGGTCGAGCGCGACCCGCGACGTACGCGACAACGAGTACTTCGACCTGCCGTAGGTGCGCGGCCGGTGGTTGACCGGAAGCTCGGTGATCCGCCCGCCGATCGCGGCCGCGAACACGGGGATGAACCTGTGCATCTCCCCGTACAGCCTCACGTCCTCGATCACCTCGCGCCTGTAGGCCTTCAGCGTGCACCCGAAGTCGCTCAGCCGCACGCCGGTGACGCGAGCGATGAGCCAGTTCGCGATCCGGGATGGCACCACCCGCATGGCATCGTCCTTGCGGTCGCGCCGCCACCCGCTGACGACGTCATATCCCTCGTCGACCTTGTCGAGCAGATGGGGAATGTCGTGAGGGTCGTTCTGCATGTCGCCGTCGAGGAAGACGAGGATCTCGCCGCGGCTGTGATCGATTCCGGCCTGCACGGCCGCCGTCTGTCCGAAGTTCCGGCGGAAGCTGACCACGCGCACGCGGGCATCGCGCGCCGCGAGCTCGGCGAGGCGCTCGGTGCTGCCGTCGCGGCTGCCGTCGTCGATATACAGCACCTCGAACGTCCGACCGAACCCCTCGAGCACGCCCATCAGCTCCCTATGCAGCGGCTCGACGCTGTCGATTTCGTTGTAAACGAGCACGACCACCGAGACCTGCGGCGATTCGGCGGCGTGCTGGCGGGCCATGCTCGGATTATGCCTTGATAAGCTCGGCGCCGAGTGTCATCCGAAGCAGCCGCAATCGCGGTCGCGCCGCGCGAGTCGACGCGGACCGAATCATGGTGGGTCTACCCCGCGATCCCCATGCTCGCGGCCGCGCTCGCGTTCGCATGGTTCCTGCACGGCCTGCTGCAGCGCATGTACGGCATGACGAGCGATGCGTGGGACCTGGCCTACGACCAGCAGATCGTGTGGGGCATCACCCACGGCGACTGGTTCTATTCGAGCTTCGCGCGCGCCAACTTCCTGGGCATCCACCTCGAGCTGATCTTTCTCCCCATCGCGGCGGTCGAGAAGCTGTGGCCCAGCCCGATCGTGCTGGCGATCTTCTCCGCGGCCGGCCTCGCCGCGGCCGGTCCGGCGGCGTACCTCTTCTTCCGCGCGATGCTTCCCGCCGACCGCCGGGCGTCGGCGTGGCTGGCGGTGGCGCTCGCAGCGCCGGTCCCTTTCTGGGCCGCGATGCAGGAGGCAGCACGCGACTTCTTCCACCCCGAGAACATCGCGCTCGCGTTCGCGCTCGTCGCGGCGTACGCGGGGCTGCGGGGCAAGCGCGCGCTCATGTGGTCGTTCGTCCTCCTCGACCTCGCATGCAAGGAGGATCAGGTTTACACGATCGCGGTGCTCGCGCTCTTTCTGCGTGTATACGGCGCGCCCGAGGTCCAAAAGCATTGGCGCTTCGTCCTCTACCTTGCGGCCGCATGGTTCCTGGTCGGCACCGGCATCGTGCAGCAGCACTTTCGCGCCTCCAACGGCTACACCGACTTCGTCTACTACGGTTGGCTGATCCACCTCGACCCCAACCTGCCCGTCTCATGGCAGGCGGTCGCGGAGGCTCTGCTACGGCCGGACGCGCTGTTGATGGTCGGGGCGATCATCGCCTCGATGTTCGCGCTGCCGTTGCTGGCCCCGCGATGGCTTTTGTTCGTGGTCCCGCCTTACCTGGCCAACGTGCTGAGCGGGCACGTCCCTCAGAACACGCTCAACCTGCACTACGTCCTTCTATTGATGTTCCCGCTGATGGTCGCCGGCGGCATCGGCGCGCGGCGGTTCCTGGAACGGACGCAGATCAGACCCGCCGTCGCGATCATGATCGCGGTGCCGTCGCTGGTCATCGCCTGGGGCACGGGCGGGTTCCCGCCGGCGCTGCTCGCCTGGAACTCGGTCTATGAGAAGCCCAACGCGGTGGCGCAGCTGCAGGAAGCGGCGTCGGTGATTCCGGCCGACGCGCCGGTCAACGCCGACGCGGGGCTGGACATCTGGCTCGCGAACCGGCCGATCATCAACGACTTCCCCGACATGCTCGACGCCAACAGCTACGTCGTGATCGACCGGCAGTACTACCTCGGCGACAACACCGATCGCGCCAAACGCGACGCGGCGGCGGCGGCGCTTCAGTCCACCCGGCGATTGCTCTACGACGATGGCCGATTCCAGGTCTGGAGCCCGGTCGGGGACCAGTAGAAGGAGCCGGAAGGGCCCTCGCGTAGTCTTAGGGGTCACCATGGCGGTGGCAACTTCGGTCCGAGAGCGCCTCCATCAGCTGTTCGAGCAGCGGATCGTGATCCTCGACGGCTCGATCGGTGTGCTGCTGCAGCGCAAGGGACTCGACGAGGTCGGATATCGCGGCGACAGGTTCCGCGACCACCCCAAGCTGCTGCGCAACGACGCCGACGTGCTCTGCCTGTCGCAGCCTGAGATCGTGCTCCAGCTCCACCGGGATTACCTCGACGCGGGCGCGGACATCATCACCACCAACACCTTCACCGCGACGCGGGTCTCGCAGATGGACTACCAGCTCGAGGATCACGTCTACGAGATGAACCTCGCCGGTGCGCGGCTCGCGCGCACGGCGGCGGACGAGTACGAGAACCGATTCGTCGCAGGCTCGCTCGGACCGACCAACGTGACCCTGTCGCTGTCGCCGCGCGTGGAGGACCCGTCCTACCGCGAGGTGACCTTCGACCAGCTGCGCGAAGGCTACGCGGAGGCGGCGCGCGCCCTGGTCGAGGGCGGCGTCGACATCCTGCTCATCGAGACGGTGTTCGACACGCTCAACGGAAAGGCCGCGATCGCGGCCGTTCGGGAGGTCGCACCGGACATACCTCTATTTGTGTCGGTCACCATCGTCGACCGGAGCGGCCGCAACCTGTCGGGCCAGACCGTCGAGGCTTTCTGGACGTCGATCGAGCACGCCCGGCCGTTCGCCGCGGGCATCAACTGCTCGCTGGGCGCCACCGAGATGCGGCCGTACATAGCCGCGATGGCGCGAGTCGCGCCCGTCTACGTCACGTGCTACCCGAATGCCGGATTGCCCAACGCGTTCGGCGGCTACGACGAGCAGCCGCCGACGACCAGCAAGCTGCTCAAGGAGTTCGCGGAGGCTGGATACCTCAACGCCGCGGGCGGTTGCTGCGGCACCGGACCCGAGCACATCCGCCAGATCCGCGAGGCGATCGCGTCCGTCCCGCCTCGACACGTTCCGAGGATTGAGGCGCGGACGCGTTTTTCCGGGCTCGAGCCGTTCGAGATCGGCCCCGATTCGGGCTTCGTGGTCATCGGCGAGCGCACCAACGTCACTGGCTCGATCCGGTTCCGCCGCCTGATCGAGTCGGGCGACTTCGGGGGCGCGGTGCAGGTGGCGCTCGACCAGGTCCGGGGCGGCGCCAACCTCCTGGACGTGAACATGGACGCCGACCTCCTCGACTCGGAGGAGGCGATGGTCCGCTTCCTCAACCTGATCGAAACCGAGCCCGAGATCGCCCGCCTTCCGATCATGGTCGACAGCTCGAAGTGGTCGGTCCTCGAGGCCGGGCTCAAGTGCCTGCAAGGCAAAGGCGTCTGCAACTCGATCAGCCTCAAGGCGGGCGAGCAGCCGTTCCTCGAACAGGCGAGAAAGGTACGCGAGTACGGCGCCGCCGTCGTGGTCATGGCCTTCGATGAGATAGGCCAGGCCGACACCGTCGAGCGCAAGGTCGAGATCTGCACGAGGGCATTCAAGCTGCTGGTCGAGCAGGCCGGCTTCGCGCCCGAGGACATCATCTTCGACCCCAACATCCTCCCGATCGCGACCGGGATCGAGGAGCACTCGCAGTACGCGAAAGCCTTCATCGAGGCGACGCGGCAGATCAAGCGCCTGTGCCCCGGTGTGCGCATCTCGGGCGGCATCTCCAACCTCTCGTTCTCTTTCCGGGGCAACGACCGCGTGCGCGAGGCGATCCACTCCGCGTTCCTGTTCCATGCGATCCGCGCCGGGCTCGACATGGGCATCGTCAACGCGGGGCAGCTCGTCGTCTACGAAGACATACCGAAAGACCTGCTCGAGATGGTCGAGGACGTCATCTTCGATCGCCGGCCGGACGCCACCGAGCGCCTCGTCGAGTTCGCCAGGTCGGTGTCGGGTGCCGGGTCGAAGCGCGAGATCGACCTGTCCTGGCGCGAGGGCTCGGTCGAGGAGCGCCTGAAGCACGCGGTTCTGCACGGCGAGGTCGGATACATCGAGGAGGACGCGGAAGAGGCGCGCGTCAAATACGGCAAGCCACTGCTAGTGATCGAAGGACCGCTGATGGACGGTATGAAGGTCGTCGGCGACCTGTTCGGCGCGGGCAAGATGTTCCTGCCCCAGGTCGTGAAGAGCGCCCGCGCGATGAAACGCGCGGTCGCGTACCTGCAGCCGTTCATGGAGGCGGAGAAGGAAGCCACAGGCGACCAGCACGTGCGCGGCAGGCTCGTGCTGGCGACCGTGAAGGGAGACGTGCACGACATCGGGAAGAACATCGTCGGAGTCGTGCTCGCGTGCAACAACTACGAGGTCCACGACCTCGGCGTGATGGTGCCGGCGG
>DATKFA010000335.1:0-2709 GCA_035511715.1 Candidatus Acidiferrum sp.
CGCTACCGTCCGCCGCGACTACCCGCGGCTCGGGCTCCTCGTCAACAACGCGGGCATGGTGAGCACCCGCCGCCGCACCTCGGTCGATGGCTTCGAGCTCACGTTCGCGACCAACCACCTCGGTCCCTTTCTGCTGACCGCATTGCTGTCTGATCACCTGGACAAGACGGCGCGCATCATCATGGTCGCGTCCCGGATCCACTACCGCGGCCGCCTGGATCTGGCTGCGGTAAAGGACGTGCGCGCTCGCTACCGGGCCACCGCTGCCTATGCGCAGTCGAAGCTCGCCAACGTCCTGCATACGTTCGCGCTCGCGCGCCGCCTGGCCGGCACCGATATCAGCGTCAACTGCCTGCACCCGGGCGTCGTCGCCACGAACCTCCTGCCGCGATGGCTGCGCGTCATCAAGCCGCTCATCACCCGCGTCAGGTTCGATGCCGAGCGCGGCGCGCGCACCACCCTCCACCTCGCGCTCGATCCGAGTGTCGCCGGCATCACCGGCCGCTATTTCGACGAGTACCAGTCTCCACGGGACGCCGCTCCGCTCGCGAACGACGTCGAGCTGCAGGAATCGCTGTGGAACATGAGCGCCAAATGGACCAGAGCGCCGCCCTGACCGATAAACGCACGCTGCTACCCTGACCCCCGGAGGCTCATCATGCCGGAAAATGCCCGATGGTTGCTGTCGCCACTATCACCGCTCAAGCCGCTCGGCGAAACGCTGCTGTTCGCGAGCAACTTTCTGCGTCATCCGAATATGCTGGGCTCGATCATCCCGAGCTCGCGCTTCCTCGTCGACCAGGTGCTCGAGCCCATCGACTGGGCCCGGGCACGGGTGATCGTGGAGTACGGGCCGGGTACGGGTACGTTCACCGGCGAGATCCTGCGCCGCATGCGCGCCGACGCGCAGCTCGTGGCCGTCGAGACAAATCGCGACTTCGTGCGTTTCCTGGGCAGGACCCTCCCGGATCCGCGGCTGCACGTCGTGCATGGCTCCGCCGCAGAGGTGCAGCCGGTTCTGATGCGGCTCGCCCTCCCGGCACCGCGCTACATCATCTCGGGCATTCCGCTCGGCAGCATGCCCGATCCCGTGCGTACCGACATCGCGGAGAAGAGCCGCGCGGCTCTCGAGCCGGGAGGCGCGTTTCTCGTCTACCAGTTCACGGCCCGGGCGCTGCCTACGCTGCAGCGAACCTTCGGCGACGTGCGGCGCGGTTTCGAGCGGCGGAACTTCCCGCCGGCGCAGCTGTTCCTCTGCATGACACCCGCGGCGTAAGGGCGACCGGCTGTCAGGGTCGCGCGGCAGCCGGCGATTTGAAGACCGATCCGTCCTTCATCACGAAGCTGACATTCTTCAACGCCGCGACGTCCTGCAGCGGGTCCTTCTCGACCGCGATCAGGTCGGCGTAGGCTCCCGGCGCGACCCGTCCGATCTCCCCGCTCATGTCGAGCAGCTCGGCGGCCCGCGAGGTCGCCGACTGAATCGCCTGCATGGGTGTCATCCCGAATTCGACTTCCCGGCCGAACTCCTGGGCGATGGGATCCGACCAGACGAAGCCGCCGACGTCGGTGCCGAAGGCGATCCTGACGCCGGCGCGCAACGCCTTCTGAAACGAGACGCCGTGAACGGCGACGCGCTTGCGGTCGCGTTTGCCGCTCGGCGTGTCGGGCGGATCGGGATCGTAGTAGTAGACGGACAGAGTCGGCACCAGCCAGGTGCCCTGCCTGATCATCTGCGCGATCTGCGCGTCGGTGATCTCGAGGCCGTGCTCGATCGAGTCACAACCGCCGTCGAGCGCGCGCTGTAAGCCGATGCCGTTGTAGGCGTGACAGGCCACCTTCCGGCGCCAGCCGTGCGCCTCGTCGACGATGGCTTTGAGCTCCTCGGTCGTCAGGGTGGGCTGCGACACCAGCTCTCCCTGCTTGTCGACCCAGGAGCGGTGCGTCATGTAAACCTTGATCCAGTCGGCGCCGTGATCGAGTTGCTCGCGCGCCGCCTTGCGCGCCTCGACCGGGCCGTCGATCAGCTGCGCGCCCTTCGGAACCTGGATCTCGGGCGCGTAGCCCTCGAGGTTATAACCGCCGGTACTGGAGATGGCCCGCGTGACCACGAACATGCGCGGCCCGGGGATGTATCCCTCGTTGATCGCCTGTTTGATGCCGACGTCGCCGTAACCCGCGCCCTCGGTCTCGACGTCGCGAATGGTCGTGAACCCCTGCTCGAGCGCGCGCCGCGCCGCGACCACTGCGCGCGCTACCCGGTAAGACGCCGGGAACTTGAGCAACTGTATGTCGTAGCCGCCGGCCTCGGGCACTTCTCCCTGGAGAAAGATGTGTGTGTGGCAGTCGATGAGACCCGGCAGGAGAGTCGCATTGCCGAGATCGATGAGTTGCGCTCCGGCGGGCGCGGGGCGCGAGCCGGCCGTGTAGACGTCGGTGATGCGATTGCCGCGGATGACGATCTCGGGATTGGGACGTGGCTGCGCGCTCGTGCCGTCGATGAGCGCTCGCGCCCGGACGACCGTCACGCGGACCGCCGGCTCGGCGGCGGCCGCTGCGGAAAGACCGGCGGCGGCCGCGGTGAGTCCGATGATGAGAAGTATCCGGTACGCGTACCTTCGCATGGTTGGCCCTCCCGCGCGCGCGGGATCTTACGCCAGGTCGGCGAGTACCGCCGGCACGTGCCGGCGCAGCAGCTTGTTGCGCGCT
>DATKFA010000336.1:0-8436 GCA_035511715.1 Candidatus Acidiferrum sp.
GCACCGGCTCGCTGGGCCACCACCGCACAGTCGACAAGGAGGAGGAGTTCTCCAAGTTCCGCAGCCAGGCGGCAGGCGAGCTGCGGCACGGGCTTGGCGCGATCGCTGCCGAGCGAGTCTTCTACGGGGAGAACTCGACCGGCGTCAGCCAGGACCTGATCCAATCGACCCAGCTCGCGGCGATGATGATCGGCGTCTGGGGTATGGGACCAGATCCGCTCCCGCCACATCTCTCGCGGTTGGCGGTGAGCATCGGCGATCACCTGGTGTCGGTCGCCGCAACTCTGGGCGACACCGAGCTGTCGGGGGCGAGCCCAGCTGGACGGGCGCTCGCCAACGGCCGCTCCCGCCAGGCGATCGCCCAGGTGCTCGGCGCGGCGTTCATAGACGACTGGCGCGTGATGTACGTCAATAAGGAAGCGATCGACCTCGCGGCCGAGGCGCTGATGGCGCAGGGGGAGATGGTCGGAGACGAGATCGGCGGACTCCTCGACTCGGTCAACCTGCGCGAGCCGACGGCGAGCGACCCGTACCCTGCCGAAATTCCACTGCCGCCGGTGCTCGAGCCGCTCAAGATCGAGGCCGACGCCCAGTCAGCCTGATCCGCCGCGCCTCGTCCGTCCTCGTCGCCTTGGCGATTGCCCTGCTGCCGCGCGTGGCGTCAGCCCAGGACCCGGACATCGGTCCCAACCCGCATCACGAGGCCGCGCGCATCATCTCCGCAGAGCTCGCGATGCAGGACGCCTCGAGCGCGCTCGCGACCCTCGCGACCGAGCAGCCATCCGGCCTCGCGGACACCATGCGCCACGAGATGGCGGTCGCCGCGGCGCAGTACGACTTCCGGCAGGCCGCGCGCCAGGAGGAGCTGCGCGTCTACGAGCTGGCCGGATACGACAGCGTGCAGGCGGCGGTCGTCCCGCTGCTCCCAAGCGCAGTGCAGGGCCCGTTCCAGGACTCCATCTCCGCGCTGCACTCGCTGTACATCCTTGCCGGCATCGACCAGTACTACCTGGTCAACGTGCACTTCAACCATCCGTACACCGACGCCCAGCCGCTCAGCTCGCTCCGGTCGTACTACAACGAAGCGTCACGCCGCTATGGCGTCGACCCTTCGTATCTCGCGTCCATCAACTTCATCGAGAGCAACTTTGGCCGCGTCAAGAACGATTCTTCTGCCGGGGCTCAGGGACCGATGCAGTTTCTGCCGAGCACGTGGACCGAATACGGACAGGGCGGAAACATCCAGGACGCCCACGACGCGATCCTCGCGGCGGCGCGCTACCTGCAGCACAACGGGGCGCCCTACAACATGCGCAACGCGATCTGGCACTACAACAACTCGTTCGACTACGTCGACTCGGTCGAGGCTTTCGCGCGTGCGTACCGGGCGGACCCGGGCTGGCTCGACCGGATGTACTACTGGAACACGACCGGCTAGAGACCCGCGACCGCCGGCGCTCGCGGGTAAAGGCTGTCAGCCGCTGCTGGCCCGATCATTAGAGTAAGTACTCATGGAGTACCGGATCGAACAATTGGCCCGGACGGCCGGTGTGGCCGTCGACACGATCCGGTTCTACCAGGGGAAGGGCCTGCTCGAGGCCCCGCGCCGGGAAGGCCGAGTGACCTGGTACGGAGACTCCCATGTCGAACGGCTCAAGCGGATCAAGGAGCTCCAGCAGCAGGGCTTCACGCTCACGGTCATCCAGCGCTTCCTCGCCGGTGAGCTCGAAGACTCGGACGAGGCCCTGGTCGCGGCGGTAACCCGTCCGGGGGCTCCCGTGACCCTGACCCGCATAGAGCTTGCCGAACGCAGCGGCGTCCCTGAACCGCTACTCGCCAGCCTCGAGCAGGCCGGTCTCCTGGTGCCGATCGAGGGCCGCGAAGAGGCCCTCTACCCCGCCGACGACCTCCAGGCGATCGCTGCGGGCATGAAGCTGCTCGCAGCAGGTGTCCCGATCGGCGCTTTGATGGAGCTCGGCAAGGAGCACGCGACGGCGGTCGACCGGACGGCGCGCCAGGCGGTCGACCTGTTCGACCGCTACGTGCGCGAGCGCATCCAGGCGGAAGGCGGTGCGACCGAGGCCGCGGAGCGGCGTCTGCTCGAGACATTCAACGAGCTCCTCGAGGCGAGCGGGACCCTGGTCCGCCATCACTTCGAGCGCACGGTCCTGCGCGCGGCCCGCGAGCACATCGAGAAGCGCGATTGATCGCGGCCACAGCGGTACGCGTGCATGAGCTCGACCGCACGCCCGACCTAGCCGACCTGATCACCGCGGGACGTGACGCCGGTCACGAGGTGATGCTCATCGAGCGGCCGATGCCCGACGCGGTCAGCGTCGCCGCGGTCGGGAAGGTCTTCGACGTCGTCGCGGCGAACGACGGCGTGGCGCTCGAAGACGCGGAGGGCAAGACGGTCGACTTCGAGGCCGGCGAGGACCGAATCCTTGCCGCGTCGCGATTGTGGCGGCGCATCGCTTCACCGGACGCTGTGGCGGTGGGTGGGTTCGCGTACCGCCCGCACCGCGATCCAGGCGGCGCTTGGGCAGGGTTCCCTTCGCTCTTGTTCCGCATCCCCGCGCTCGCCGTGCTCCGTAAACGGGGCCGGACATTTGTCGTCGCCGCGACCTCCGATGCGGAAGGCCTGCTCGACCTGTCGCCGTCCACGGTGCGAGCCCCGGCTGCGCGGCACCTCAACCTCACACCTGTGCGCAATCCGCTGGCCTGGACCGCAGCGGTCGAGACGGCCGCCGCGCGACTCCGCGGCGGCGAGGCGGAGAAGGTCGTGCTCGCGCGCGAGGTGATCGCGCACGGCGACGGTGTGGTCTCGGCGGGCAACGTGGTGCGCGGTCTGCGCACCGCGTATCCCTCGTGCTTCACCTACCTGATCACCGGCGCGGATGGCACCGCGTTTGCGGGCGCGTCGCCCGAGCTTCTCGTCCGCAGGACAGGCAACCGGGCTTTCGCGCACCCGATGGCCGGCTCGGTGGCGCGTGGCGTGAGCGACGCGGAGGATGAGCGGCTTGCGCGCGACCTGAGCGCCAGCGTCAAGGACGCAGACGAACATCGCCTCGCGTCGCAATTCGTAATCGATGCTCTGCGACCGTTCGCGACGCATGTCAGAGCGCACGGGCCAGAGGTCGTTCGCTTCACCAACATCCAGCACCTCGCGACGAGCGTCGAGGCCGCGCTGCGCGAGCCCGCCGCCGCCGCGCTTCAGCTCGCGGCCGCGCTGCATCCGACGCCCGCGGTCGGCGGCTGGCCGCGCGAGGCGGCGGATAAGTTGATCGACGAGCTCGAAGGCATGGAGCGCGGCTGGTACGCCGGCGCAGTCGGATGGATCGACGGTCGCGGCGATGGCGAGTTCGCCGTTGCGCTGCGATGCGGCCTGCTGTGGGAGGACGGCGCCCGCCTCTACGCGGGCGTCGGCGTGATGCCTGACTCTGACCCCGCGCGCGAGCTCGAGGAGACGGAGCTGAAATTCAAAGCGCTCCTCACCGCGCTCGTCTGATGGACACAACCCTCAACGGGGCACGCATTCACTACGAGCGCGACGGCTCAGGCATGCCGCTCATCTTCTTGCACGAAGGGGTCGCCGACTCGCGGATGTGGGAGCCGCAGGTCGAGGCCTTCGCCAGGCAGTTCGACGTGGTCCGGCCCGACCTACGCGGCTTCGGACAATCCGAGATGCTGCCTGGCGAGTGGTCGCCTGAAGACGATCTGCTGGCGTTGATGGACGAGTTGCGCCTCAAGCCGGCTCACCTCGTCGGCGCATCGATGGGCGGCGGGCTCGCGATCGACTTCGCGCTGCAGCACGCCGAACGCGTCTCGAAGCTGGTTCTGGTGGGAACCGCGATCAGCGGGGCCAACTTCGGCAAGGACTACCCAGATCTGTTCAAAGAGATAACAAAGGCCGACGAGGCGAAAGATTTCGAAGCGCTCAACCAGGCGGAGATGCGGCTCTTCCTCGACGGCCCTCGACGGCCCGCGGGTTACGTATCGGATCCGCGATGGCGCGAGCTCTTCCTGGATATGAACGGCAAGACGATGAGCATCGATTGGGAGAAATCCCCACCGAAGCAACTCGATCCTCCGGCGGCCGGTCGCCTGCACGAGATCACCGCGTCAACTCTCGTCGTGGTCGGCGACGAGGACATTCCGCCGATCTTCGACGCCGCTGACCTGCTGATGCAGTCCCTGCCGCACGCCCGCAAGGCTGTGATCCACGACGCCGCTCACCTGCCGAACCTCGAGCATCCGGACGAGTTCAACCGCATCGTCCTGGAGTTTCTGCTCGAAGACTGAATTACGTACGTCTTGCGCCTAACGCACCTTTCGAGCGGCTTCAAAGGTGTGTTTTGCGCAAAACGCACGAAACCGCGTCAGCTCTTCAGCGCTGACGCCGCCGCCTCCCAACACAGGCGGTGCCCGCTCACGGAATCCTCACGCTTGAAGCGCACCACGACCATGGTTGGGGTCGGCGCGGCGATCGCGTCGGCGATCGCGGGCTCGAGCCCCGAGCGGTCGGACACCGGGCTGTACACCAACCCGTAGAGGCGCGCGACCTGAGACAGGTCGAGTCCCAACGGCGTCGCGAAGATCTCCTCGAACACGTCCTGGTGCTCCGCCTGCGGAAGGAAGTTGAAGACCCCGCCGCCGTTGTTGTCGCACACCACCAGCGTCGCGCGGATGCCGTGGCGCTGCAGCGCCCACAGGCCGTTCATGTCGTGATAGAGCGAAAGGTCGCCGAGCAGCAGGACAGTCGGCGCAGGATTGCGCCCGGTCGCCACCCCGAGCCCGCTCGAAACCAGGCCGTCGATGCCACTAGCGCCGCGGTTGGCGAAAAAGCGTTGCTGCACGCGAGCGATCGGCCAGAAGCTGTCAGCGGCTCGGATCGGCATGCTCGAGCCGATGAAGACCTGCCCGGCCTCGGGCAATCGCGCGCTGAGCGCCCGAACGACGTGGCCCTCGTGGATCGGGGTCGACACCATCGTGGCCGCAATCGCGGCCGACGCCTTCTTGCCGGCGCTGACCCATTGCTCGCGCCAGGTGGAGCGATCGATGGGAGCGAGGGCCTCGAGCAGCGGCTGCGGATCGCACGCGGCCACGTTGGTGGCGACGTAGTCCTCATCGCGCCACGCGCCGTCGGGATCGATCAGGAACGTCGGCGCGGCCGCAGCGGCCAGCCAGCGGTTCAACACCCGCGAGGTCGGCGTCGCGCCGAGCCGGATCACGAGGTCCGGTCCGTGCTGTAGGGACCAGCCGGCGCGCAGCAGGGCCTCGTAGGACTCGACGACCGGGCCTGCTTCCGCCCGGCGGAGCTGCGACGTCGGCTCCGCCAGGACCGGAAGGCCGAGCCGCTTGAGGGCCGGCGCGAGGCGGTCGCCGTCCCGCATCGCCCCGGCGATGATCAGCGGGCGCTGGGAGCGCTGGATCGCGGACGCGAGCGCCGCGACCTGGGCCTGGCTCGGCAGCAGCCTGCCGCCGGTCACCAATTGCGCTTGGGCGCCCTCGGCGGTGGGAATCCGCCCCGGTGGGGGGACGAGCGGCTCGCGGAACGGCAGGTTGAGGTGCACCGGTCCGGCTGAGGATTCGGCGACGGCGCGCGCCGCCATCCGCCGCCACATGCGCGCGGCGTTCGGCAGCTCGACGGGCACACCCGGATCGAAGTACCAGACCGGCGCGCCGCCGTAGAGGTGCTGCTGGTCGATCGCCTGGTTCGCGCCCACGTCCAGCAGCTCCGGCGGCCGGTCCGCGGTGAGGACGATCAGCGGCGTGCGCGAGTAGGCGGCCTCAACGACCGCGGCGTGGAACTCGGCCGCGGCGGTCCCAGACGTCGAAACGACCACCGCCGGCTTCCCCGTCGCCTTGCCCAGGCCGACTGCAAAGAAAGAGCCGCATCTTTCGTCGATGTGGACGAGGACCTTGATGCGCGGATGCCTTTGCAGCGCCATCGCAATCGGGGCCGATCGCGACCCGGGCGAAACGCACGCGAACTCGACGCCCTGCGCCGCCAGCTCGTCGACGAAAGTCGCCGCAAACGTCTGTTGTGCGTCGCTCATAGGATCGAGTCGTGATTCTGGAGCGTGAGGACGTCAGCCTGAGCTACTTTGTCGCCGGCGAGGGGCCGCCGGTGACGCTCCTCCACGGCTTCACCCAGAGCGGGCAGAGCTGGCGTGAGCTCATCGCGCGAATGCCGGAAGGCTGGAAATGGATCGTGCCCGACCTGCGCGGCCACGGCCAGACGGTCACGAAAGCCGGCGCGCCGTGCTCGATGGACGCATGCACCGAGGACCTTGTCGCACTGTGGGAGGAGCTCGACCTGGGCCGGACGCACCTCGTGGGCTACTCGATGGGTGGACGACTCGCGCTTCACGTCGCCGCGCGAAGGCAGGAGCGGTTGCTTTCGCTCCTGACGGTCGGCGCTCACGCCGGGCTCGACGAGGACGCACGTGAGGGCCGGCGCAGCGGCGACGAAGCCCTGGCCGAGCGTATCGAGAACGAGGGGATCGAGTCCTTTGTCGATTACTGGGCTTCGCTTCCCCTCTTCGCGGGCTTGCAGCGCCGCGGCGAGGGCTACGTTGCGCAGCTTCGAGCCGAGCGCCTCCAGAACCACGTGGCCGGGCTCGCGTGCTCGTTGCGGGGCATGGGCGCCGGCGTGATGGAGCCGCTGTGGGACGAGCTCGGCCGCGTCCGCGTGCCATCCACGTTCGTGGCCGGGCAGCTCGACCACGCTTACGTCGCCTCGGCCCGGAGGCTCGCCGCGACCGTGCCCGGCGGCCGGCTCGAGGTTGTGCCGCGCGCGGGACACGCGGTGCATCAGGAACGGCCAGACGCGTTTGCCCGTCTGCTCACCAACCATCTCGCTCACAGCAGCGTCGCCAGGGTGAACAGGAGCGCGTAGACCAGCTCGGCGATCGCCATTCGCTTCAACGCCGTGACCAGCGATGGTGCATGGGTCGACGCGAATGCGATGCTCACCGCGCTCCATCCGATCGGAACAGCAAGCAGCGAGATCAGTACCGCCGGCATCGAGAACGACACGACGACAGGTATCGCGAACGCCCCTCCTACCAACGCAGCAAGCAACCAGCGCGTTCTCGTTCGGCCGATGCGAGTTGCAAGCGTGCGCTTGCCCGCGGCCTCATCAGTGTCGATGTCGCGCAGGTTGTTCAGGACGAGGATCGCGGTCGCAAGCAATCCCATCGCGCACGCCATCAACACCGCGAGCGCGGTGACTCGACCACTCTCGACGTAAACCGTTCCTGCGGTCGCGACCAGACCGAAGAAAAGGAAAACGAAGACCTCACCCAGACCGAGGTATCCGTACGGTCTGGGCCCGCCGGTGTAGAGCCACCCCGCGAGCAAGCAGGCGGCGCCCACCGCCAGCAGGCGTACGTCGACGGCGAGGCTGAGGAGCAGTCCCGCAGCGCCCGCCGCTCCAAACGCGCCTATCGCCGCCCAGCGCACCTGCTCCGGCGCGACCACGCCCGACGACGCCGCGCGCAGCGGTCCGACCCGTGCCGCGTCCGCGCCCCGGACGAAGTCGGAGTAGTCGTTGGCGAAGTTGACGCCGAGCTGCAGCGCGACGCCCACCACCAGCGCGCCGATGCCGGCTCCCAATCGCACACCACCCTGCTGCACCGCGATGGCCGTCCCTGTCAGGACCGGCGCTACCGATGCAGCAAGCGTGGCCGGCCGCACGGCCGACCACCACACGCGCCCCGGGCTAGGGACGCTTGGGGAACCTTGTGAAGTTGGGTTTGCGTTTCTGGACGTATGCGTCCCGGCCTTCCTGCGCCTCTTCGGTCAGGTAGTAGAGGAGCGTGGCGTCGCCGGCCAGCTGCTGGATGCCCGCGAGGCCGTCGTCCGCCGCGTTGAGCCCAGCTTTCAGCATGCGCAGTGCGAGCGGGCTGAGCTCCAACATCCGTCTGCACCACGCGACCGTCTCCTTCTCCAGGTCGGCTAGGGGAACGACCTTGTTGACCAGGCCCATGTCGAGCGCCTGCTGAGCGTCGTACTGCTCGCAGAGAAACCAGATCTCGCGAGCCTTCTTCTGGCCGACGATCCGCGCCAGCAAGCCCGCGCCGTAGCCGCCGTCGAAGCTGCCGACGCGGGGGCCGGTCTGGCCGAACCGCGCATTGTCGGCGGCTACCGTCAGGTCGCAGACGACGTGGAGCACATGCCCTCCGCCGATCGCGTAGCCCGCGACCATGGCGATGACTGGCTTCGGGAGACGCCGAATCTGGACCTGCAGGTCGAGGACGTTCAGACGGCCCGTGCCCCTGGCGTCGACATAGCCGTCGTCCCCGCGGATCCGCTGGTCGCCGCCCGAGCAAAAGGCCTCGGTCCCCGCGCCGGTCAGGATGACGACGCCGATCTCCGGGTCGTCGCGCGCCACCTCGAACGCGCGCGACATCTCGAAAACCGTGGTCGGGC
>DATKFA010000337.1:0-2540 GCA_035511715.1 Candidatus Acidiferrum sp.
CTCGGACCTCGGCGAGCTCCTGCCCCACCTGGGTGGTCGCGACAGGATCGAGGCGCTCCTCGGATACGGATGGGCGCTGCAGTGGACCGAGGCGACGGACGAGACCAACGCCGCGGCCGAAGAGGCGCTCCATCTGGCGGAAGCGGCAGATGACGGGGAGCTGGTCCCGGTGGCCAAGGCATTGGTGAGCCAGAGCCTCGCGATGAGAGGAGGTCCCGGCGACCTCGACAGCGCAGGCGAGCTTGGCGAAGAGGCGCTTCGCATGTGGCTTCCTGGCGCTCGACCGTGGTGGCACCTCAACCACGAGCACATGCTCGGTGAGCAGTACTACTGGACTGGCCGGCTAGCTGATGGGCACGCCCTCATGACCTCGGCGTCGAGGTCCGGCAGCGATCCGCAAAGCATCCAGGCGCGGCTTCGGAGCGCCGCCCTGCAGGCGCAGATCCTGTGTTCGCTCGGCCAGTACGAGGAGAGCATCCGGCTGTTCGACGAGACGACGCGCATCGCGGTCGAGGCCGGGCGTCCGATCAGGATCGTTCGGAACTATTCGACGCAGCCGCTCCGCGAGCTCTTCGACCTCGCCGAAGCTCGCCGACGCAGCGAGGAATCGCTCGAAGGAGCCGACGAAGCGGAGGGATTCATGATGCCGCGGGCAAATGCCCGGGCGGACGTTATGACGGTGGCCGTTATGACCGGCGATCTCGAGACCGCCGAAAAGTTCTGGCGCCTGCAGTGGGACGAGTCGAATACCACAGCGCGAGCGTGGACGCGCTGGCTGCTGCCCTGCCGCCTCGCCGCCGCGCGGGCCCAGATGGAGCTGATGACGAACCACACCGAGCAAGCGATGGAGTGGGGACGCAAGGCGATAGAGGTGTCCAAGCCGGTGCGGCGGCTCAAGTACGAGATCGTCGGACGAACCATCCTCGGACGCGCCCTGGTCGCGGCCGGCAAGCCGGACGAGGCGGTGACCGAGCTCACGCTGGCGGCCGCGCAAGCCGACAGCCTCGGCTCGCCGAGCATCCGCTGGGAGGTGCTGGCCGCGCTCGGCCGCGCGCAGTACGCGGCCGGCGACGACACCGCGGCCGAGAGGACCTTCGGCTCGGCTTCGACCGTGATTCGCGACATCGCATCGGGCCTCGCCCCGCGCCGCTCCGAAGGATTCCTGGGCGCCGAACCTGTGCGAGAGGTCCTCAAAGGGGCGACGAAGGCTCAGCTCTAGCCATCGTTCGGTTGCTTGACCTGATCCCCCGAGCTCAAATACGATTTTTTGGGCCCCAGGTGCGTGGCTGCAAAATTCTGGGTGACCCGGGGGTGTGTGCATGGGTGTGTCCTCACGCGTCCGTCGTGTCCGGGGGGCAGCGGGTACAGCCGGCGTGCTCCTCATGCTCCTGATTTCCAGCACTCCACCAGGCGTTTCGGCCAGCTCCGCTCCGACGTTCGGAACGCCGGTGCGGCTGCCGACCTTCAAGTCGTGCGGCGGCTACGAGCCGGGGATCGCGCTCGACAAATACGGAAACATCTTCGTCACCGCGCACAAGCAGAATCACTGCGACGCCGTCGCTCTCGACCCCAGCGCCCCGATAGGCGTGCGGGCGCAGTCGTGGATGTGGACCTCGACCGACGGCGTCAACTGGAACGACATGCCGGGCCTCGGCAACCTTCTCGCCGACCCATCGTCGCTCGACGTCGGCGACGAGGGCGACATCGCGCTCGACGACGCCAACCACTTCTACTTCGTCGACACCAAGGTCGTCGACGACAGCTTCACGCGCTGGACGGTGACCGGCGCCGGAACGCCGAACATGGTCCAGGACATCCACCGTCCGGTGATCCCATCGCTGATGCCCATCGACGACCGCCCGTGGGTCACCGCCCACGGCGCGACCACCGTCCTGTACGCCGGCAACGAAGGTGACAAGGACACCTACAACGTCGGCTCGACCGCCAACGGCTGCACGGGTACGGTCACGCCACCGGCGCAGGGACAGCCGGCCAAGGGAGGCCGCTACACGGTTTTCATGTCGCACGACGCAGGCAACACGTTCAACCCGGTCGGATGCACCCTGCCCGACAGCGGCTGGTGCCGGCCGGCGGCCGATCACGCGGCTGGATCGCCCTACCTCTACATGGTCTGCACCAATGACGCCGGCGCGGACGACAACGTGAACAACCAGGGCGACCCTGGATTCACCGTCGGCACGCTCTGGTCTTACGTCTCGGCGGACGACGGCAACTCATGGACGCGTCACAAGATCGACAACTACAACTCGAACCTTCCCGGTGGGGGCGCGAGCGGCGACATCACCTGGCCGGCCGTCAAAGTGGCCGGCAACGGCTACGTCTACGCGCTCTTCGCCAACCCCATCAGCAACGCCAGCGGCGTGAAGACGGGGACCACCCTCAACCTCTACCGGTCCACCGATCACGGAGCGACCTGGCAGAAGCAGAACGTCACGCCGAGCAATCCCGGGCTCATTCGCTACAGCTGGATGGACGTCGCCGGCGACGGTCACACCGTCGGCGTCGGCTACTTCACCCAC